>CAZDTF010000164.1:0-3207 GCA_964508325.1 uncultured Nitrosopumilaceae archaeon
TCCGTCGTGGTTCTGCGGTGGAATGGTATCAATTAATTTGTCATTGTAGAAAATTCTAACTCCCATTCTAAAATGATCGACTTCACTATTTTGGCTATTAAATGAATTAAGATAGTTTGTAGATTGTGCATAATTTAAAACTCTAAATTCAAGTTTGAATGGTTCATTTGCAGCTGGGATTTCAGGTATGGTTGCAACTTGCACTTCATAATTGCCAATTGTCCCATCATTAGAATTAAATTCAGAATGAGCACTAGCGCACTGAATTGCAGGAATTATTAGAGCACCTAAAAAAACTAATAATAAAAAATAACCGGATTTTTGCATCGTTTTGTTATATGGTTTTCTTTAATATATTATTACAAGATTGATTAGATCATTGAAAATTAGCAAAAGCTTTAAATCCAGTCTGACGAGAACGGGGGATGTATGACCACTGTCAGTAAAACAATCGATATCAAATCTAAAGTTTCAAACGTTTTTACCTATTTTGCAAGACCTGAGCACATTTCTGATCAATTTGAAGAGCGAGTAGGCATGACTGTGGTACCCATGGATGTTAAAGCAGGTATGGGCGTTGGAACTACTTTTAGAGTAATAGGTGACTTTGATGGCAAACGATTAGAATGGGATTGTGAAACAACAGAGTTCATCCCAGAGCAAAAAATTGCAGCAAAGATGATTAAAGGCCCTTTCAAAAAGTGGAACATTACTGTTGAATTCAAATCATTAGAAGAAAAACTAACAAGACTTACAATGATAGTAAATTATGAAATGCCACTAGGTCCACTGGGTGGAATTTTAAATAAAATTAAGTTTGCCAAGATAGCAGAAAAAGGAATGGAAACAGCACTTTACAAAGTTAGGGGACTCTTAGAAGGGAATGGTTCAATTCCTGTCTACATTACGCTTGATGCATATAGAAAACTTTTAGAAGAAAAAGAAAAGATGAACAACGCACCAGTTTCTACTGTGTTGACAAGAATATTAGAAAAATACTCCCAAATCGAGACAGTTAAAAACTAAAATTAATTTTATTTCAACTCAAGTTTAAATAACGAACTTTGCGTCTGCTATTTTGCGGGTCTATGGCTCAGCCAGGTAGAGCGAGGGACTCTTATGATCTTTCAGAGAAATCCCTATGTCGTGGGTTCAAATCCCACTAGACCCGCTACTATAACGGCTCAAATACGATTTTCAACCAAGAGATATGATTATAATGATTAGTTGATAATGTTTTAAGATTTACAAATCCACTAATTAGGAGAAGCTACGAAAAAACTAGAACAATTTCGAGTTTCTACAATCATGGTGGTGTTACACCAAACAAAATCTAATCTTTTTGTTTCAATGTTCGACAACTTGATGTCTAATTACTAAAATAGTGATACTGTTCACTAACATAGTTAACTAACAATGTTAAACAATTGTTTTATTTTAAACACTTAGTTAACAAATATGGAAAAATTCGAACAAGGAGATACCATTTAACATGTCTACAAGAAAATCTGTCTTAAAACAACAATACCGAACTTCCATGGGTATACTATCAGAGATTTTGCAGATCATTATGGATGGGGGTGTTGGAGGCGTTATGGTATCTGAAATATCTCGCAAAGCCAATCTCTCCCATAATTCAACAGTTGAGAATTGTCAGAAGTTAATTAACGCGTGCCTAATCAAATCTGACAGAAAGGGAAGAAACTACATTTTTGTTGTTACTACAAAGGGAATTGAGTTTTTTCAAGAATTCAGGAGATTCCAAGAGATTGTTCAAGAGATGAACTTGAGATACTGAAATAAGATTATCCAATTTTTAGAACATGTTTTTAGAATAATCTAACCATAAGAGTTGATTCTTCTACAAAAGTAGGTCAGATTTATAATCAGAATGGTTTAGTACCCAAGAACTGATAGTGATCGTTTTTTGTTTACATAAATAAAGAGCTGAAGGCAATTGGATAATGGTATCAGTCATTTTGTAAAAAGATTTTAATGCATGCATTGACAGTCTACCAATTTTGTATCAAAAGTACAGTCGTGGGGGCCATCAGACATTGCATCAATTGGAATTTTTTTCATGCATTCATCATGTCGACCCTTTTTGCAGAACCAACAAATAGATTTTGTAGAATCATTTTGGGAATTTGTTTCCATAAAAATCTCTCAAATTAAAATACCGTTACATCTCCTGGAGCAGGAGAATGATCAAGTCTATTTTCATGATACTCGATAAATTCTTTGTGTGTTGTCTTTTGATGTTTTCGTAAATCTTCAATATTCTCAAAAATTTCATTACAGAGGTAGCACTTTGGTTTATGTTGATCAACCATAGATAGTACCATGTGATAGAATTGTGTTAGTGTTGTAAATGAATCTTTCAAACCTGATTTTTCGTAATTCTAGGTTAATACAATTTTAGATTGGGGTTAACCATTCTGAGAATCGTTCATCTTTTCCCATTACTACATTCAAAAAGGCACTTTGAAGCTTTCGTGTTGTTATACCTGGCTTCCCATCTCCAATTTTTATGTTGTCAATTTCTGTTACTGATTTTACTTCTGCAGCAGTTCCAGTCATAAAGACTTCATCTGCGACATAAAGATCTTCTCTATCAATATTAGTTTCTGTTATTGAAATTTCATCAGCACTTGCAATTTTTATAACGCTGTCTCTTGTTATACCATTTAGAATACCAGCACTTGATGGAGGAGTAAATATTTCACCATTATTTACAAGAAAAATATTTTCTGCACTTCCTTCTGAAACCTTTCCGCTATAATTTAGCATAATAGCTTCATCATATCCATCTTTTAGTGCTTCTACTCTGGCAAGTGCTGCATTTGCATAGTTTGAGGCAGCTTTTGCTTGCATGGGTTGGGATCTAGAATCTATTCTTAACCAACTTGAAACTTTGCATCTTGCCCCACTTACTTTTCCTGCACTAGATTCACCAAGTTTCCATTCCTAACATGCAATGGCAAGATCAATTTTGTTTGGAGTTGGAGTTAAACCAAGTACTCCGTAACCATAGTAAGCAATTGGTCTTATGTAACATTCTTTTAATTTACTTGCCTTTACTGTTTCTATTACTGCCTTAGAAATCTCATTTCTTGAATAGGGTAATTTCATAGAATACATTTTTGCTGATTTGAATAATCTATCGACATGTTATGGTAATCGAAATATCATGGAACCTTTTGGCGT
>CAZDTF010000165.1:0-3173 GCA_964508325.1 uncultured Nitrosopumilaceae archaeon
AAAATATCAAGAATAAAAACAATCGGTTTTCCATTAAAGGAAAATGAGCCATAAAGTTCACATCCCAATCCAAGTTAGGGATTTATCAGGAAAAACAAGGGTCAGGAAAGTAATGTAACACAGAAGGTAGGACCATTCAATGGTAGGGAGAGTGCAGATAATAAATATACGGGTGCAACAAAAGAAAAGGCAAATGAAAAAACTCCTCCCAATACAAAAAATCCATTTGATGAAGGAAGCGGGTATACAGCAAAAATAACTCCATTACAGGAAAGAATAAGACAGGCTATTAAGGCTGCTGCACTACAAGATGAGGAAATGATGGATAATATAAGTCAACCAACATCTGAAAAAGAACCCGGAGAAGGTGACCCAAAATATGAACCAGTGCAACAGAAGAAAGGACCAAAACCACAGGCTGATGACCCAAATAGTACATTCAATCAGGAATCGGCTTCTTTAAAAGAAAACGAAATTAAATTAGCAACTGATACTCCAACTGATGATGAGATTGAAGCAAGTAATTATTATGGTCAAATGGCTGATAATATACCTCCAAGTTATAGAAAGAAACTTTTAGAGAGATATAATAAAGAAATGGGATAATAAAAATAAGTAATACTCTAATTTTAAAGTATATAAACATACCCCCATCAAAAAATATTAATGACATCTAAAAATGAACAAATCAAAGAAAACTTTGACAAACTGGTTAATTTAGGACAGAACCTTTTTAAAATCGCTCAAATTCAAGCCTCTCCAGACGATGTAATAGATGCATTGGATGGATGGACTAATGAAATGGGTGAATTAAAGGCTGCCCTAGGTGGAGACCAAGGAACAGATTCCATGGCAGAACAAACACCAGCCCCACCGGGTCAGAAACAAGAGCCAGCCGAAAAAGGTGCAACTCTTCAATCAGATTCCGCTGAGGAAGGTCGTGAAAAAGTCAATGAACAAAATTCTTCACAAAAAGGATTACAATCAAAGACATTCTCAATGGATGACATAAACTTCTATCATACAAAAGCAGCAGCACTCGAAAACGAGAACAAAGCCCTAAAGGCTAGAGTTACCGAATTAGAGTCCTATGCAGCCGAAACTCAAAAGGAACAATTAGCAGAGGAATACTCTGACCTATTCAAGCCACATGAGAGACGTGCTAAATATGATGAGGTAATAAACTCCGAGGAACCATTATCAGTCTGGGAAACCAGAATTGATGCAATCAGTGAAGTTCTAGGTACAACGGTAAAATCAGCAAAGAATGAATCATTTTGGATTCCTCAAAAGAATGCGAAATTGACTCAGACTAGGCTGAAACACCTGTAGGTGAAAATGTAAAATGGCATTTGGAACAACTCCCGCAGGAACCATTACTAAGGAACAAACAAGGTTAAGTATACGCAGATTCCCAGTAGCAGGTGGTGCAAACATAGCAAAAGGAGATGTTTGCTTCCAAGACACTTCGGGTTTTCTGGAACAGGCACAATCAACAACTGCTGCCGGCAGTGAATGGTTTGTAGCACTTGAACCAGCAAACAATGTAGGTGGAGCATCCGCTGCAATAAGTTGCCCAGTAGCCGTAAAAGGTCACTATGTAACTGTAACAGCAGATGGAGTAATCCAACCCGGAACCCCGGTAAAGATTTCCAACTCAACCGCAGGACGTGTTAAGGCATTTGTAACTGGAACTGATGCAGAAGGTCTGAAAGTAGGTATTTATACAGGACTTGAAGGTGGAACTATTGCGAAAGCAGTTGGTTCACCTTATCTTGAATCATATACCGATAGCGCAGACTTTGTGCCAGTGGCTGCTGCATTGAACTCAGTGATAGAAATATTGGTGAGATAAAGATGAGAAGCAAAATAACTTCCGAACCAGACGTGGTTGCACTAGGCTACCAGATATGGAGAAATCCAGAAGATAATATCCTTTATGGTACTTATAGAAAACCAGAGTTTGGATTTAAAGAAGCAGATGCCTTCCCAATCTATGACCTCAATGCACATCTGAATAGCGTAAAAATTGCTAAAGAGCAACCTGACGTAAACGTTGACTCACTACCCGGTGCTTTCCTCGATTCTGAACTTGAAAACCTAACGGTTGAATATCAGAGTGAAGTAGCAAAAGGTGGAAGACAACGAGATGCAGCCTTAAGAAGCCAAAAGAACTCAGCCGTGAACATCATAAATGTTTGGACTGAAATCTTAGGTAGATATGACAGACCTTATGCTGCCAAATACCTCGCTAGAGAAATTCCGGTGAATAACCTAGTAATCTCAATAGACAAGATTACCAAGTTCACAGGCATGACTCAAGTAGACGAAGGTATGTTGACACAGTTAAAGGAGTTGACATATAGTAGGGCTACATTCAGAGCAAACAAGTACGGATTGAAATTTGTTATACATGAAGAAGCAAGACTCGTAAACGTGCACAACGTATTACAGGATTCCGTCATGGTAGCAAGTAACAAGATTGAACAGAGAGCATCATTTGATGTAATCACTGCTGCAACCGGACTTACCGCTCAGACAGGAACAGCATGGGACACATTTGTAGCAAGTACAAACCGTTCAACCAATAACCCATTAAACGATATAGGAATCGCTCAATTAAACATTGAAGGTTCTGGTATTGGTGGTTCATTGGATAGAATGGGAATGCACCCGCTAACATACTCACAGTATTTAGGAAATACCTTCATACGTGGTGTAGCACCTGTAACCCCATTACAACCTTATAGTTTCCAACCCGGAGTCTCACAATTAGTGGGTGTACCCGGTGTAGGATTGGTTCTAGACAACGCGATACAGCAAGGAATAGTATATGGTGTATCTGTAACAAGAGACCCCACCATTGCATACTTCCAAGGACCTCAGCGTATAGGCTCAGCACATGATGAAGAAACCGGAGATGACAAATATTTTCTGGTCGACTACCATCTTGCTTCGGTAATACAATCTGAGACTGGACGTCAATTAACTTGCGTGATCACTCCTATTGCATGGTGAGTCTAAACCTTAAGTTGTACGTATAATCGAGATTATACAAAAATCTCTCCCCTCTTTTTCTTTTTAATAATCTAATGTAAAATTTTTATTATGTGGACAGTAACCGTAAAACCCCAATGAACAATTACAATTAAAACATAATACTTTATATCCAT
>CAZDTF010000166.1:0-3167 GCA_964508325.1 uncultured Nitrosopumilaceae archaeon
GCTTAGGTTTTTTGATGCAAAAACAAACAACCCAATCAAAAACGTATCATTCTGGGTTAATGTAACAAAAGGAGATCAGCCATTGATGTATGATCTCTTTTACACAAACACGGGTAATTTTACAATAAAATTTCAACCTGAAGGAACTGTGGGACATTGGACAGTCACTGGTGATCATGAAGGGGCACTTGGAGGGTGGACTTCGGTGGGAAATATTGTGAATGTTCAAGCGCCAATACTTTCTGAAGGCGGTTTATATCACTTTAACATGACTCTATTAGCATATGATTTTCCAAATGCGCTATCCCAATCAAATGTTACAATAAATTTTGATTCCTATCTTAGTGTAGGAGATATTTACAATCAAGCAATTAACTATAACTCAAACTCTTACAATACTAGATTAATTTCGTACTATGACAAAATAAATAATTTTAATTTTGACTCATCTAAACTACAAGCCTCATGGTCAATGCCCTTTGATTGGAATATGACAAGGTATAAGGACAGACCACTGCTTGTGCATGAAGAGTTTCGCATCCCAAACTCGTTTAAGGAATTTGCAAGCACCCCTGTCTTTTCTGCAACGGTAAATGGAAATCCAGTCCAAAATGGCAAGATTGTCATAGACCCATCTAGTATACAAGATACCACCATTGCTCATCTTTTTGTCTACAAAGATGACATACAAAAAATGGCAAAAACACTAAGTCCCGATGCAAAGACTATGGACTTTGCCATTTATCCATCTCATACAAATGTCACCACGTCAACTGACATTTTCACTGATTTTGGAGGATGGGAAACAAAACTTGGCTGGTCTCCTGGCAAACTTGATCCGTTTTCAACAAACAATCTCAAGCTGACGTTTTGGGATCAACTTACAGGAAAGCAAGTCGCTGGCAATGTCAAGTATGACCTCAAGATAACTACTGGTACCGGAGGCACCATAATATCAATGCCAAATCTAATAGCAAAAGGTGGAACAGACGTGGAACCACTTAGCATGCCAAGCAACGGAATTTACAAAATTCAAGTAAATGTAACATCGGTTACCATTAACGGTATTTCAGATTCAAGTCGAACTGGCATAGCAAGGGGCAACATTGTTATCCCGTCTGTTGCAAGTCAAGAAACCATCCCTGAATTTCCTTTTGCTGAAATAATACTTGGTATCAGCATTGCATCATTAATTGTGTTACATAGAGTTAAAATCGTAAAATGAAGACTCTACATATTATAATTATTGGGCTTTCTATTGCAGGAGGAATTGGTCCAACACTCTTATTATTTGGTGAAATCACAAATAACTCGCAAGAAACTTTGTCATTAAGATTCTCTCAGACATTCTTTAGTATTTTGACTTTAATTTCCTTTTCAGTAATAGCTCTTGGCAGTGTAATTATGTTCTATGCTATCAAGGAAAGAAAAACTCGTCATGCCCAGGTCACTTCCCTAACAGTTCTGATCGGTTCTGTAATCATATTTCTAGGATTTGGAATTTTCAGTTTTGGTCTATTTGATTAAATCTTTCCGATAGATGAAAGCCAATTATGTACAAAAGTAGCTAAACCATGATGGTACCTAGTACTATCGAACCTGCTACGTCAAAGTAATTGTATTTCGCTGCATTTTTTGAAATCAAAATTATTCTTTCTTAGCTTTTTCGTAGCCCTTTTTTGCGGATTCTTTGGCACCTTCGTATCCTTTAACACCTAATTCTGTACCTTTTTCAATGCCCTTTTTTCCAAGGTCAACACCTTTTTCTGCACCCTTTTGAGCTATATCTTTGATTTTTTTTAAAAATCCCATAATTGTATTTTGATTATCAAATATTTATCAGTATCCTCAATTGCGCTCAATGATCTTAAGCTCTTTCCAGTAAATCATAACACGTTTGTAATTATCAAGTGAATACCTCAGCCGTATCACCACAGTAGGTACATTTATCTAAAAAACTGTTTACTGGTTTCCAATTGTGTTTTCCGTTAGGAGACTTTGGGCATCTTGTAGTTTCACTCATCTATTTTACACATTCTGAGTGCACTTGCAATTCTGCGAAATTGCATAATTTCCCTTGTTACTATAATCATGTTTGTCGTAAAAAAGGTATATGATAGAGGCATTTTTGATTCTCTACTTGCCTTTCCAACAAATCATAACTTTCAAATAAAATGTGAAAGGAGTTTTGACCATTTTTAGGTCAATTTGTTCGTAAAAAAAGAACCGTTGCAAAAATTGGCAATCAATTACAACAAGTGCAAGTCCTAAAGGTTCGCACCTGAAAATAATTATCATAATCATCGTTTATGATTTGTTAAAGTTAAGGAGGTTTGGAAGCGAACTATATCCTATTCTTCTGGCTTACTGTGATGACATCCTGGAAAGCCAGTCGGAATCTTGAGAATCTTCTGCACCGTCAGCTCCAATGGCAACAGGTTTTGGCGATTGAGTGGGGGGAGTTGTAGTCGCCGTATGTTGTATTGGTGCTACAGTTTTTGTTGGTTCCGCATTTGGGGTTTCTACCTTTCCCAAATATGAAACGGCGGCTGAATGAAGTTGTTCTTTTGGGTTTTCTGTTCGCTCCAGATTTTCCACGGACAAGTCTGATATTCTGTGTTGGATGTTTGTTATTTCTGCTTTTTCGTGCTCGATGCACTCTACTATTTCAATGGTTTGTGTCTTTACAGATTCATACTTTGCATCTGATATCTCGTTTGCCTTGTGTTGCAACTTGGCATCAAAGACAAGCATTCTGATTGACTTGAGTTGGCTATCCAGCTCTGCAAGCCTGTGATCTAGCATTTCTTTGATTTGCTTTTCTGACTCTTCTAGAGTTAGCAATTTCATCTTGTATTTTTCGTGGATGAGCTCGGCATCCTCCTTCATGTCGTCGTTTTCAGAGACGATATCAATCAAAGCACGTATGCGGCGCAATGTCAGACCCTTTTCGCGTAACAATCTTTGAGCTTGCAATCTCCACCTAGGGATAAAGATTACAAAGTTTCCTTGTACGACGAGCTGTTCAAACGCTATCTGCCTTAGCCCTTCAGAACCGCAATCAACACCAACGGTTTGTACACTTCCGTCGATATCAGTTATGGTTCCAACGACTTTGCCGATAAAAGTGCCGTACATGTCCTTTACTTGCTTGCCGATAAACTCGA
>CAZDTF010000167.1:0-3165 GCA_964508325.1 uncultured Nitrosopumilaceae archaeon
AAAACTTGCACCCGCAGGAAAGATAGACGTAAAAAAAATTGACGAGGGCCCAAACCCAATAAAATTTTTATTTCCAAAAATTGAATTAAGGCTTGAGATAACAAATCCAAAAACTATGATGACACATCATACATGGATTTGGAATATAGTCAATGTTACAAACAGTCCACTGAGTAAGGTATCATATTTCCTTGAGGGTGATGTACCAAGGGATTTCTCTGAGATGAACGTAACAATAAAGGATGAAGAAAATAAAAAATTAAAGATACTGAGTCTAGACACAAATAAGCCCCTTACCAAAGGATTCATAGTTGAATTAAACAAACCCTTAAAGCCAGAACAACAAAGGAGAGTCCTCAAACTGGAATACGATTGGGAAGAACCTGAAAGACACTTTCTTTATACGCTTGCAACAGACTGCAAGAAATTCAAATATTTATTTACAATACCAAAAGGAGTTGAAATTAAACAACGAGTTCTCAAAGTTGATCCGGCCACAAGATTCAAAACTCATGCTTCGCCCCCACCCGAAATCCGCCATCTTGGCAACAAAACTGCGGTAACTTGGCAGGCCTCTAATTTACATGCTTATGAAGCATTTATGTTTGAATGGTGACTTGAGAGACAATTTGCACCAACAAATTGTTATAATACAACTTTCACATCACTTTACCAACCTGAATTTTCTGATAAACTCTTAAAAAACTTGACAAATTTAGCAAATACTTGCATTTAGTGAGAGTAGAGTTTAAAACAATTTGCTATGATTACAAAATGTGCAAAAAAACTTGGAGATTAGAGATACTTTATGGATATAATTAATAAACCGTTGATGAGTTTTAAAACAAATCATCATAACATAAAATATCCCACAATGCTGATTCTTATTCTTACAGCATGCTTCGCATTTTGCTTACCAGGACAGGCAGCCTTTGCAGCTACCATGATTCACTTTGATTCTCAGGGACCTCCTTATCTTCAGGATATAAGTACTTTCACTCCAGGCGACATTGCAATTATTAGAGTGGAAAATACACCACCTGTTGTAGATAATACGATTGATACCATCACTGTAACTGTCAATTCAACAGACCTTTCTACTCCCAAGCCGGTCGATAGCATAAATCTTGTATTGACAGAAACTGGCCCTAATACTGATGTTTTCACAAGTAAACCATTGATATTCACAACACAGCGAACAAGTTTTCCTGTTAACAGTGTTATTACTATAACGCAAGATATTGACCATCAATTGGGTACTAGTTGTCCTGGGGGTGCATTGACTGATTTGGCTACTATTGATACGTTGTGTGGAACGTTGAGATTGACTTCAGGTGGAACTACAAATTTTAATCTCACAGAAACAGCGGTGGATTCAAATCATTTTGAAGGCAGTCTAAAACTTTCACCATTCCAAACAATTCTACCAAATCAACTCAAAGTAAATAATAATGACGTACTCTCTATGAACTTTCTTGGCGCTACTACAAATGCGCTAGTTGCACCAAATGATCCTGGTACAGGAGAAATACTAATCGCTCCTTTTGATGGTATCACTGTACCTAGTAACGACATCACTGTAACTTATGGTGCAACTAGTTTATCATTAACAGCATTAGGCGGAGGTATTGATCCAACCGGTCAAGCAGGTGGTGGCGGCACCGGTGGCCTTTTGGTTCCAGGAGCAGTGCTTGACTTTTTGTATAGCCTTGTTGGGGGCAGTCCATTTACAGTAACTCCTCCCTCATTTGGCGGTGGGGCTTTTCATTATTCAGACGGTCTCACAATTGTAAAGCCAACGGAGAAACATATCTTTGATATTTCAAAATATAATCAGGATATTGGAGATCAGGTTTTGGTTTCAGGACAACCAGTAAACATGACTTTCAAAATGTTTGATCCATATAATATAAATGCAATAATTCATTCTGGACTGTATTTTATTCCATCTGGAAGTGATATGATTACCCCAAATAGTATTGCATCAATAGTGTATGATAAAGGTTCAAAAATAGAAGTAAATGATCCTACAAAGATATTTTCTGACGCTTCAGTGACCCTTTCGTCAGATGGAAAGTTTCAATATTTTTCATTTTACTTTGTACCGACTAAATCTTTTGAAAAAATGTCTTTTCTTGATAGGGCATGGAATGATCATAAATATTCTACTGATGTGATCTTTCATGATGCAGATATCTCACAACCAAAATCAATCGTTCTGCCACAAGGAATTACAAAGTATGATGACTTTCGTGGCATGACTGCAATAATAGAAAATGGAGGATTTAAGAAACCGCAGATAATGGCACATATTCATAATCCAACCGATGTGTTTCCATCAAATGAAGGTGGTAATGTGTACTGGTTGTATGATTCGATTAACCATACCGTTACTTTGGTTATTTCTGACAAGGATGGAAATGCTTTGTTTTCTTCAACCCAGCCATTGATTAAAAAGGAAATTCAACCAAAAGGAGATTATGGCTTTATGAAATTTACTTTAACGCAATTAAACAGATGGGATATTGCAGAAGAACAAAAAATGATGGAACAAGAGGCAATTAATGGGATAGAAAAGAAACTGATGATCGAAGGATATCATCAGGAGAACGATGGGTGGGTAAAATGACTCTACATTTTATATTATTTTTTGGTTTAAAATAAATAATTGCAATGATTCATGAAATTAATAAAATATTTGGGGAATTTTTTAAATATAAATCAAAATGGATATATAGTTATAACGGAAGAATAAAATCGGTCTGGTTGGGAATTAGAAATAAATCATTTCATATGGGTATAACAAAGTACAATTCTTTCGTTCCAGTGAGAAATTTTCCAAGAAAACGCCTGTATGCTTTGGGTGTAATTATGGTTCTGGTTTCACTAGGTTCTATCTTTGGTTTTACCAGTCCAGCTTATGCATTTACTTCTTTTACTTTTGATAAACCGTTTTATTTCTTAAATCATGGTGCACAGATTACAGCTACACTTGACCCAAATGATGATTGCATAAAAAACAATTGCCAAACAATAAATGTTTTTTTACAAGATAATAGTCACCCACAAGCTACTTTTACCTTCAATAGAATGCCTAACACAAATTCTTATCAGAGTCCTGGTTACATAAATTTCACTACCATCGCAAGTAATCCGCCCAATTCA
>CAZDTF010000168.1:0-3156 GCA_964508325.1 uncultured Nitrosopumilaceae archaeon
GTGATCATGTTTTTTGCTTTGCCAACTTCGTCATCAAATGCATTTACTGCACCAAGAAACATGTTGTCACTAAGCTTATCCAAATGGCCTCGAAATGCAAGCCAGTGACCTGCAGGAGATATGTGATCGGTAGTAGTTTTTCCCTTGGTTTTTAACAATACTGGAAGATCTTGAAAGTCCTTCCCATCCCATTTTGGAAAAGGTTCCAGTTTTTGTAATCTATTGCTATTTTTATTGATGACAACTTCAACACTTTCAGGATTTTTTGATGGTGGAAGATAAACACCTTCTGTATTTTTGAATCCTTTAGATGGTACTTCTGGTGCTAAAGGTGGAGGCTGCAGCTTGAATTTAGAACCATCTGGGGCAATAAGTGAATCCGTGAGAGGATTAAATGATAGCCTTCCTCCAAGAGACAAGGCAATTACTAATTCTGGACTGCCAATGAAATTCATAGTCTCTCTTCTTCCGTCGTTTCTTCCTGGAAAATTGCGGTTATAGGATGTGACAATGGTATTTGGTTCTCCTTTTTTTAGTTCTGGCCTGCTCCATTGTCCTATACATGGTCCGCATGCGTTAGCAAGCACTGTAGCTCCAATTGCTTTAAGAGAATCCATTTGACCGTCGCGTTCTATTGTTGCTCGTATTTGCTCTGAGCCAGGAGTTACAAGAAGTGGCACCTTTGCTTTTATTCCTTTTACTTTTGCTTGTTCTGCAATGCTAGCT
Organism: uncultured Nitrosopumilaceae archaeon; assembly: GCA_964508325.1. GTDB lineage: Archaea > Thermoproteota > Nitrososphaeria > Nitrososphaerales > Nitrosopumilaceae > TA-20. The sequence goes on from CAZDTF010000168.1 coordinate 727, forward strand.
GCCCTAGACATATCCTCATAAGAAGAGTTTGTACAACTTCCTACTAGAGCCACTGAAATATTATCAAGATAATTATTTTTTTTAACATCGTCGGCCAATTGTGAAACAGGTCTGGTAAGGTCAGGAGTATGGGGTCCTACAATATTAGGTTCAAGCTTTGAAAGATCTATCTCAATTATTTGATCAAAATATTTTTCTGGATTTTGTTCTATTTCAGGATCTGGAGTAAGCAAATGAATGTGTTTATTTGCAAGATCTGCAATTTTTTCACGATTTGTAGATCTAAGATAAGTTTCCATCCTTTTATCATATGGAAAGATAGAACAAGTAGCTCCAATCTCAGCTCCCATGTTTGTTATTGTTGCTTTTCCTGTACAACTAATTGATTTTGTACCTGGTCCAAAGTATTCAATGACTGCATTAGTTCCACCAGAAACCGTAAGTTTTCCTGCTACATAGAGAATGATATCTTTTGGAGCAGTCCATCCGTTAAGCTCACCTTTCAAATGAATTCCAATTCGCTTTGGATACAAAAGTTCCCATGGAAATCCTGCCATTACTTCAGCTGCATCTACCCCTCCGACACCTATGGCAAGCATCCCAAGACCACCTGCATTTGGCGTATGAGAGTCAGTTCCAATCATAAGACCTCCTGGAAATGCATAATTTTCAAGAACAACTTGATGAATTATACCCGCTCCAGGTTTCCAGAAACCCATTCCGTATTTGCTACAAGCTGATTCCAAAAACTTGTACACTTCACTGTTTTCATCAAGTGCAATCAAAGTATCAATCGCTCCTTCAATTCTAGCTTGAATCAAATGATCACAGTGAACGGTAGTTGGGAGTGCAGTTCGTTTTAATCCAGATTGCATAAACTGTAAAACAACCATCTGTCCAGTGACATCTTGTAAGGCCACTCTGTCAGGTCGCAAATAGACATAACTCTTGCCTCGCTGCAAGTTTTCCTCTTCTACTAATTCTTCCAAGTGCCCAATGAGGATCTTCTCAGTGAGTGTAAGTGCTCTGTTTACCTTTTTTTTATATTTGGAAATATTTTCTTCACTTTTTTTATAAACTTGAGATACAAGTTCAGGTGTGGTTTCTATTTCCATAATATCTAGTGAAATCATCTACAATTTATAGTTACAAATAATACTAGAAAATAGTTTTTTAAAAATTTTTTAAATACAATTAATATGTTATTTTACTAATTTTTTTCTTTGACAAGGTTTACAAAATATTTGTGCAATGAAAGATCGTTTGTTAGTTCTGGATGAAAAGAGGTACCAAGGATCTTTCCCTGTTTTACTGCAACTATTTTTTCATTGAATTTTGATATTACTTCTACATTACGACCAGCCTCTATAACAGAGGGGGCTCGAATAAAGATGCCTTGAAACTTTTGGATACCTATCTTTTCCATTGAAATTTCTGATTCAAAAGAATCACGTTGTCTTCCAAATGCATTTCGTTCAATTTTTACATCTAGAAAATCTAAAAGCGGCTGATCCATCTCCCCTACTACCCTGTCTTTTGTCTTTTTTGAGAGCAGTATAAGACCAGCACAAATTCCAAATACAGGCATGCCAGAAGCAATTTTTTCTTTTATCTTTTTTAGAGATCCGTTTACTAGAGAAAGTGTGCCTATTACTGTACTTTCTCCTCCAGGTATAATCAAACCATCAAGATCAGAAATTTGTTCTGGGTTTTTTATTTCACTTACAATTCCCTCAATACCAAGTTCATCCATTGCCATTTTTGTAGCCATTACATTTTCTGCAACATCACCTTGGATACCAAGTACTCCAATGTTAAGTCCGTTCATGCTGTGCTTCCACGCTCTTGCATTCTAAGCTCAAGGTTTTTAGTATCAAGACCAAGAATTGATTGCCTTTCATCAATCATTTTTTGCGCTTCTTTTACTTTATCAGAGTCTTCCCAAAATGTAGTTGCAAGAACTATAGCTTGTGCACGTTCTTTGGCATCCTCTGCTTTGAATATTCCAGAACCTACAAAAATTCCATCACATCCAAGTGTCATGAGATATGCAGCGTCTGCCGGTGTTGATATACCACCAGCTGCAAAGTTAACAACTGGCAGCCTTCCAAGACTAGCTGTCTCTTCCACAAGAGAATATGAAACTTTCATTTCTCTTGCAGCACTAACTAAATCTTGTTCATCACCTGAATCATAGATTGATTTTATCTTTCGAAGTTCATTGTTTACATTTTTGATGTGAGTTACTGCTTCTGCCACGTTTCCTGTTCCAGGTTCACCTTTTGTTCTAATCATTGCTGCACCTTCTTCTATTCTTCGAAGAGCTTCTCCAAGACTTCTTGCCCCGTTTACAAATGGTGTGGTAAAATCCCATTTCCATATATGTCTGAATTCATCAGCAGGAGTCAAAACCTCAGATTCATCAATCAT
>CAZDTF010000169.1:0-3155 GCA_964508325.1 uncultured Nitrosopumilaceae archaeon
TCAACTGCCCAACCTAGATCTACTAATTTTATTTTTGTTTGCGGTGTAACGCAGGTGGGAGAACCGTTTTCTGATTTTATGACTAGCTGAAGACCTTCTTTGCATATCACAGATTTTGCATCAATTCCTGATTTGAATTGTTTTAGTGGAGAATCAATGACCGCAACAATCGTCAGAGGATCTGGACCTTTTTTAGAGGTTGGAATTTCCTCAGAACTTGAATTGGATGATGGTAATGAAGTATTTGTTTCATTTGGTTTGACAGAGAAACCAACACTGTACGTCTGTCTAAACGTACCATCATCGTTTTTTACATATATGTTTGCATAGTAATTACCATCTTTCAGGCTCAATTCCCATTCTGTGGATTCCATCCACTCACAATTCTTGGAATTGGCATTAATCTCACTACTTGAAACAATTTCATTTGAAGGATCTTTGGATATTTCATATTTAATAACAGAGTCTTTTCCAGATAGCGTATCTGCCGTTAGGCTATACATAAATAGAATTGGCTTATTTGCTGTAAAATGGTTGATGTTTTCTACAGATTTGTTGTAATCTACCTGAACGCCATTTTCTGCCATGGAAAAATCACTACCAGCAAAAGGGTTTTGAGTTAAAACCTCTTTTGCGTTACAAGTCTTTGGAATCTTGAAAGATGCTTGTGAGTATACGTTAGCTCCATCAAGATTTTTTACGTAAAATAATACATGATCTCCAACATTAAATCTAGGACCATCAGGATCAGAATGCCAAGTTGGATCAGTGATTGGTTCTCTAATTACCATAATCTTGTTTGATGTTTGTGGATTTTTCAAAAATTCATCTACGTTTACTGTGTATTGGTCAAGATTTAGAGTATAGTTAATTTTTTTGTAAGGGGGACCTGTGACATATTCTGTCCCCTCTAAGAAGTAACGAGAGGATACAATATGGCCCACAGTATAAAATGATGTAACGTTCAAGATATTTTTCGATGTTATGTTTCCAGTAAATATAATGTCGCTATAGTTTGAAATATTATTATAATGATTCCACCACAAAAACCACTCAGTCGTATTGCTAGGTATTATGGCATAACCGTGATTAGCTAGATCCTGAGTAAAGTTCTTCGACACAATCCACGGAGATTGAGAGTCAGCAAATATAATCAGATTGGAAGATATTGAGAGGATGATAACAGAGCCTAATATTATGATGAGATGTAAAATTTTCACTTTGAAGGTACTGGACGAGCATGGTTTAAAAAATTGGTGTATATTTTCATACTACCATGATGTAAGAATCCTAGAATAATTATGAAGATGGATAAAACTAAACCTCGTGACATTGACAGATATATAGCTGATTTTCCAAAGGACACTCGAAAACTTTTGGAACAGATTCGGACTACAATTAGAAGAGCTGCTCCTGAAGCAGAAGAGACTATCAGTTATGGAATACCAGCATTCAAGCTAAATGGCGTGCTGGTATTTTTTGCTGGCTGGAAAAACCATATCAGCTTTTACCCGACATCATCTGGAATTGAGGCATTTAAGAAAGATCTGTCTGTCTTTAAGATCTCAAAAGGCACGGTTCAATTCCCGCTTGACAAACCGCTTCCAACAGGACTAATAACTAAAATTGTAAGATTCAAGGTAAATGACAATCTGGAAAAAACAAGATCTAAAAAAAATTGAGTGCCTCAAAAGAGAAAGATATAGAATTTTCATTTTCTGATTTTTCGTTGATAAAGGAATTTTCTGTAACCAAAAAATCCCATCAAACAACCTCCAACTATTAGGCCGAATGAAGCGTATATTTCAGATATTACGGATTTATCAAAATATTCTCTGACATTGCGGCTTTGTAGAGTTATTGGATCCAAATACAAATTGAAAATTATTATTGATCCTGCAAGCAGAATAATTATTCCCGTAATCATAACTAAAAGAAATTGGGTTTTCATTTTTTTCATATTGGCTGTACGCCAATGATTTCTATTTTTCCAGTTCCTTGCGTAAATGGTATTGATAATGTCCTGTCTTGAATGGTTTTATGCACTTCCTTGTATGAGATCTCTTGTCCGTCAGCCAAGACAAAGAATGTAGTATCCATGTTGACTGTTCTTGCATCAATTAATGCTCGCGGTAGATCTATCACAAGTGTTCCGTTACCTGTTGTTTGCAGCGAGATTTCTAGTGCCTGCGTCTGCATGTTCTTTTTTATTTCAGATACAGTAGCATGATCTATATTATAGCTAACAGTAAAGTTGGAATTTTCCACGTTACCATATACAATCTGAGACTGCTGGATCTGCGATATGCTTGTACCATTAAAGAACTCATCAAGAACTGTTTTCATTCCATCACTAAAGGATTGTTTGGTATCATAGAGTATTCTGTATCCATTTTTGAAAAATACAAAGATGGTATAGTTTGTCTTGTCATACGGACTGTACGAGTAATAAAGCGATGTGTTGTTTCCAATTCCCCAAAGCTGTGTGTTCCATGGTTGATAATTATATGAGATAGTCTTGTCTGATAATGCAGTGCAATTGCAATAACTTATCTCAATAGTAGGAGTAATTGTTGTGGCATCATTAGGACTGAAACGAAATTGGGTTCTATCCTTGTCATATATTACATCAACAAGAAAGAATTTTCCGTCTTCAATCTCCAATGGAATGTCTATGTTGCTGTGGGTAGTATTTTGGTAATAATCTAACAATAACTTTGATGTTTTCAAGATCTCGTCTTTTGATACATGTCTGCCATCTCCCACTATCCCATTCTTTTCTACTGTCCAAGTTGGGGGCTTGACGTAAATGTAGCCTTGATCATCCGCACCCAGATCTAATGTGGGTAATGCGTTTTCAACTGGCTTTGACATGAGTTTTATCCCAAAAAAGTATGATGCTCCGTCTATTGCTCGGTACATCTCAAAATGGCAAATATCTTCAATATTCTGCCTTTGATCTTGAGGCCAGTATTTTATCAAACAATGAGATTCCACATCCAACATGCTGTAGGCTCTATATGATGAGATATTGTTCTTGTCACCTCCTTGCCATGATGGCAAACGAATTAGCATGAATCTTTGATATTCGTTTGCAAAATAAGAAAAATTGTATGAGGATGGAAAAATGAAAAAACCTAACATGTTTGATTTCT
>CAZDTF010000170.1:0-3150 GCA_964508325.1 uncultured Nitrosopumilaceae archaeon
TAATTATTTGATAAAATTAAAAATTTGGAAAGGAGTTTTGTAATGAGTCTCACAGAATTTGCATCTCAATGGACTCATAAACATCATAAGAACTTTAGATCCTCTTTATATGATCTGAAAAGAAAATCATGTAATGCATAAAGGGTTGGTTTGTGCTATCGCAGTATCTGTACTAAGTATTGTAACTATGACATTCATTCCTATTGGTAGTGCTACAACATTGCCAACACTTACCATATTTAGTTCATTTTCATACTCTGAGAAAAATCCAACTTCACAACATCCCACGCAGTTTTGGACAAATGGGCCAATAAATGCAACCGGATTTAATCCCGGAGAGCAAATTAAGATAGATTATTTCTTTCCAAATGCCCAGTGCATAGACAAACGCACTGCTGATTCTACTGGAAAGGTGTATGCTAATCGTTTATCTTGTACACAGGGTTCTGCAGGATATACAGGAAATGGCGCACATGAAGGGACAAATTATACCGTCACTGCCACAGGTCAAACCAGTGGACTAACTGCCACAACTAAATTCGTTCCAACACTGACTGATGGTAGTACTTGGAATCTTGGACCTTTATGCACTAATCAATGCACGACACCGCAAGTATCCAAGAGCTTACTTCATTTGGCGTACTCTAATCCACTTGAAAATAGCAGCTACAATAAAATCATTAACAATCATAATGCCATAAACAACTTTCAGAAAATAAATGGGACAGATTTTGCTACAAGCTTTTCGTTGAATGTTTTGAACAAATATCATGGAACGAATGTAACTAGGATAATCTCAGAATACAACGACAGCGGTCATACAAACGGAATAGTTCAGGGGATAAATTCAGGTTATTGGGTAGAGTATAACAACGAAAGATATAACGCTGACCTTAGCACGCCTTGTTATGAAATTGGAATGAATCCAACTAGTTTACCTTGTCCCAATCCTACTCCAATAAACGCAAGTGCGGTAGGTAACTATACCAATGATGCATCACTACGAGTCAAAAACGCAGGTAAACACTTTTTATGGGCTGGAGAGATTTCTGCAGTTTTAGCTTCCTATAAAAACGTCAATTGGACTAGAATTGATCATGTAGTGTTGCAATTGCAGGGCAAAACATATTCTAATGATAATCCAACGGTATTCAATTCTACCATATCACAGATATCCGATTTTGTGCGAACAAAAAATCCAAACACACTAATTTTTGTTCAAGTAAACCCGGGTGGATACAATAGCCCGTGTAAATGTAACATGTCTACGCTGATTTATGATCTGCAATATTCTAGATTCCATGCAAGTACCCCAACAAAACCGCTCTATGACGGGGTTAGTATTTTTATTAATTTAACATCTCCACCTAACATGGATAAATTTATCACCTATTTGGGCAGATAAGTGGAAATATTATTTGTGTATAAATTTCTCAGATTGAACTCAAGTAAAAAATGCGAGAGGAATTTTGTAGCGAGTCTTACAAGACTCAAATCGTGGAGCCAGAAAGGTGTACTTTTTTCAAAATTCAAGGTCGTTAGAACAATCAGGCAAATTACTTTAATAACGACATGCCGACATCTATATTGCTATGAGGAGGGTTGGTTCTCTTTTACTTGCCATTTTTATAATTGCTATTCTTGTTTATTCAACTCATGACGCAGCTGCTTCTGCACCTATCACACTACAACTAGACAAAAAAATATACACATGGACTGACAGGGTCAACATAACACTAACTGCACCAGATCTGAATTTAGATCCAAACAAAATCGAGACAATTGGTAATAGTACCAATGGAACAATAACGATAGCGACAAGAGGTCAAACTATCTCGCCCTATATACTGGTAGAAACAGGACCAAACACTGGCATCTTTGCGGGTTATATCATACTTACAGGAGGTTCTACAATCAAATATCCTGGAGGTGTAGATGGTTATGGAACCGAACCGACAGGTGCTGGACCATCAGGGACTGGACCAACTGATGGATTGCTGCCAGCTGAAAACAGTGATGGCATGTCAGTAACATTTCAAACTCAAAACCAAACAGTTACTGCTTCCGCGTTGATTCATTGGAACACAGGTCAGGTGAGCTGGCTAAAACCAATCTATCAGGCTACTGGTAGTGGAGTATGCCAGATTGTTGATCCAGACATGAATCTTAACCCATTGGCAATTGACAAGTTCTACAATAACGTCTGGTCTACCACTGATTCAGGTGGTATAAAACTGAGCATGAATGAGACAGGAAAATCAACTGGAATCTTCCAAGGAACAGTTTTCTTTACCAACTATACCTCATCAGGAAATAGATTACATGTGAATCCAGGTGATACTGTAACTTGCGAGTACAAAGACAGAACGTTGCCACCTCCATATACACCAGCTGACCAGATGAGACTTGCCAATACAACACTCATTGCTACGACTATCCCTGCGATTGAAAGAGTGACAGCATCCAATCCAAGAATTACTGACTCGTTTGGCAATCCAATTACAGGTGCAATTAACACAGGACAGCAGATACAAATTGATACTGACCTGACTAACAACCAGAACACAGATCAGTCCTTTGCATACCTAGTGCAAATCCAGGATCAAAATGGAGTAACAGTTTCCCTATCTTGGATTACTGGCACCATAACTGCTAATCAGAAACTTACTCCAGCACAGTCTTGGACTCCAAGTGCATCTGGCACATATACTGCCCAGATTTTTGTTTTCCAAAGTATCGATAATCCCTTGCAGATTTCCAAACCCCTTGCAACAACGATCGTAGCTCAAGGCGGAACACCCTCTAATTATAAAAGCACTCAAGTTTTACTCTCAGGAACTGTAAACCCCCCTACACAAGGTGGCACAGCAACGCTCTTGATTTTTGATCCAAATAATATGTTAGTCCAAGTTGCACAAGCAAATGTTACAAGTGATGGTAAATTCTCTACAACTATTAAAGCCGGTGCTCCGCTTTTTAGAGTAACGGGAACTTATACTGTTAAAGTCGAATATAATGGAACATCACAAAATAATTTGTCATTTAATTACAATACACCACCAACTACACCAACAACCACCCCACCCACTACACCCCCACCAACTACACCACCAACTACACCACCAACTACACCACCAACTACACCACCAA
>CAZDTF010000171.1:0-3133 GCA_964508325.1 uncultured Nitrosopumilaceae archaeon
TATCTCAGAGCCCAACGTTTTAGCTATCAATCAGATCCTTTTAAATCATGGATATTGTTTTATTTGGTCTAAAAGAAGAATGTAACCACTTATAATCACAAAAATGTACAATTTTATATTAATAACAGAAGATTGTTTGAACCAATAAAAAATTAAGAAAGGATTTCTGCATCTACCTATATGTATCACAAAGCTACATACACTACTCTTTGTTATCCTTATAATGCCATATTTCTATGTTGGATGCTTGTGTTAGTAGAGAAAATGTTAGATTAAGCAGTAATGATCTAATTTATGAATTAAAACAGTATGAGAATATTTTTACCCCGTCCTTGACTCGTTTAATGGATTTTCCAGTACCAATAAAATACAGTCTGTCAAAACATAGTAATGCGCAAATCAAATATGCAAAGATATGACCGACTCACTTTTTGAATTAGACGAATTATGCAATGCGATATTGGCGATCAACAAAAACATTCAATCTGCTATCATAATAAATAAAAATGGACGAGCTGTTGAAAAAAAAATTCGAGACGGTGCTGTATTACAGATACCTGACCACAAGAGTGAGATGCTTTTAATGCAGTGTGCTTTAACAATATCAATGGGAAAGGATTTTGATGAGGATTATGGTCCGGTGGGATATGCTATGATAGGAAGAGAAAGTACTTCCATGTTTTCATTTCCAGTAGGTGAATTAATCATTCTTGTTACAAGCAAGAAAGATATTAGTCCAATATCTCTTGCAAAAAAAATCACCAACACAATCCATGAATATAAAACGAAGACTTTACAAATTAGTAAGTAACAAATTGTGGCTCTTTAGTTCTTGTTCATAAATTACTTCTTCAAATGAATTTTGAAATTTCACCGAGTCTAAATTAGTTCAATGAGGTAGTTTTCTAGTGTTTTTTGGTCAAATGGAAAACCGATTAAAAACACAAAAATTCAGTGATATTAGAAAAAACGCCAAATTTTCTCATCTAATTATCCGTTATTTCCAACTCTGGGAGACCAAGCATAAATCCATGCAGTCGTAAAAAATGTAGGGTTGGAGAAAAAAATCTGCTTTTCAGTAATAATATTTGTTTTCATATTTGTATTATTTATTCCCCATATCTCATATGCTACTGGTGGCACAATATCTGATGGACCTTCATGCAACAGCATGGGCGGTGCTTGGGATTTTGGTACTAATACATGCACCATAGGATCTCTGACAATTAATTTTGGAGATACTTTGACAATTAGTCCTGGAGTAACATTGGTTGTTACTGGTACGATTACAAATTCTGATGGTACTATCGTCAACTTTGGTACCATTAACATCAACTCTAGCGGAGTTATCAATAGTTCAGGCACCATCAGTAACGCCTCAGGAGGCCAGATAAACAACTCTGGTATTCTAAACAACAACTTTGGAAGTGTTCTCAATAATTCTGGTACTATTGCCAACACCTCAGGGGGTCACATTAACAACTCAGATGGCACCATCAACAACAGCTCAACTGGTACCATAACTAACGACGCCAGCAGTATCATTGATAACTCAGGTACCATCAACAACTCAGGCACCATCAACAACTTAGGTACCATCAATAACAACTTTGGCGGTATCATCAATGGTAATAGTATAACCAATAATCCGATATTGGTAAATCTAGGGGTTCAGCCATCGAATATTGTTACTAATGCAAGAGGCGATCCATTACCAAGTATGATAAAGCCATCCTTTGGAGGAGTTGGCGATATGGTATTTATTGACGGTCTTACAATAGATGGAAAAGTCTATAATCTTAACAATTTTGCTGTAAAAGTTCCAAAGAACATTGTAAATGTAGGGCAGCCTGTAACAATTAAAATAAAGGAACAACTATCGTATGGTCCATCGGATTGGGAGCATGTTGCAATCTACATGAACTTTGAAGGAAAAGATCCTGAAACATACAACGCGCATCTTGTTTTAAGTGATGACAAAAATGATGGACCAAAACTTTACGACACCAAAGGTTACGTTAAAGACTTTAGTGTAACAACAAAACTTGACTCCCAATATGCTTACACAACATTCAACTTTACTGCAGCAAAGGAAATGGCTGACACCAGCATGATAGTCTCTGCATGGGATAGTCACAAAAGAGTCAACAACGTCTACGTGGGGGGTGCAATTCAATTTGGGACGGATCCTGTAATAGGGTCCTATCACTTACCTGATTGGCTACATGAATACACTGACGCTCACGGTGCTGACTTGGCGGCACAAAGTGCAGGATATCAAAAACCATTGATATTTGGTCACATAACAGATTCAGATCAAGTCTGGAAAGGAAGTGATGGTGGTTCTATCAAATGGCTCCTTGATAATGCCAACAAAACTGTATCAATTGTGATATATAATAACAATGGAAACGTTGTTTTCAAGCAGACCGAATCTCTAAAGAAGGCAGACACCATTTATTCAAAGTGTACAGATAGCAAGTCTTGCATGTATTCCTGGAACGCCCTAGGTGAGTTGAGTAGAACGAATTCTGTTCAACTTCAGAAAGTAGAGAAAGATGAACAGGACAGAATTTCCACAACACTTCATAACATGGGGTACGTTGAATACTTTGATCACAATCCAATGCACTGATTTTGAAAACATAATATTCAAAAGATGCAAGCTAAACTTTGGAAAAATTACTACACAAACTCAGGTACAAATAGATTATAATTTTTTACAATTAAGGCATTTCAAATAGAATTGAATCTGTTAAAAGGATAGTTTTATAATGCTTTTATTTGGTAAAAATAAACCCTTTCTTGTGGAAACATTATACATACTCATAAACTGTGACCTAGGTTCAGAAGTCGATATTATTAATGAGTTAATGAAAATTCCAGAAGTCAAGGAAGTAAGAGGCACATATGGCGTTTATGATATCTTTGTTAAGCTACAAGGTGATTCAAGTGCAACTTTGGAGAATATCATAACCCATAAGGTTAGAAGGATAACCAAAATACGTTCCACAGTAACCCTGACTCCAATTCTTGCTCAAGGTGGACGATAGATCCAAAAAATGCTCAAGATATTCAATTCTTTTTCTCTAAAGAAAGAAGATTTTGAGCCCTTTGATAAATCTCTTGTGAA
>CAZDTF010000172.1:0-3120 GCA_964508325.1 uncultured Nitrosopumilaceae archaeon
TACCCTCTGAAACTTAACATGATAAATTTGAAATGCGTAACCTTCAATAACTTAACAGAATTTAATATCAAAACACTTATTATTTGAGTATGAAAAATTTGGCTGATGACCAGTATAAACCAGCTCAGAAGTGGGATGACAAGACTTGATACAATAGAGGGCACAATTGAAAGCATTAGTGAACCAAGGACTGTAAATTTGAAAGCCGGGGGACAAGCCCAAGTGGCAGATGCCATTCTAAAAGATGAAACAGGTCAGATCAAACTAACTTTATGGGATGCACAAATCAAGATGGTGAAGGCAGGTTCTAAAGTCACAGTTGAAAATGGCTACATCAATAGCTTCAAAGGCGAAAACTCTCTTAATGTGGGAAAATACGGCAAACTAAATGTTGTAGAGTTTTAAATATATCGCGATTGATTCTTTCCTTTTTTCCAGTCAACTATGCTCAAAATTATTCCAGCAATCAATACTAGAATTCCTAGAATCAAAAGAACGCCTGCAATAGCAAGTGGTACTATACTCTTGTTAAAGGTGGAATTTGGGTCAGTTAATGCCTTTGATTTTTCGGGATTTTCAGTAAACATCATGACTACGGTTATCGAATTTTTTCCATGATTTTCCACGTTAAAGTTGTAGGAATCGGCCTTAGGCATCATAAATGATTTGATAAAGATTGGATCTCCCTCGTTAAATGAACCAAATTTTTCACCAAAAATGTTTGAGATTACAATAGAAACTCGGTCATCTGATTGGTAGTTAGTAATGTGTAGACCCCACATTAAAGGAACCTGTGATACTTGTGTAGTATGTGAAAATGTGAAAGTTGTGCCCGGTTCAATTCTTTGTTTTTCTGTTACAGAATCAAATAAGTTTTCTGGACCAGGAAAAAAACTTTCTCCACCTCCTGACATAGTTGGAGATATGATGGAGTTTACAATTGCAAACGGTACAATTATCATTACTGCCCCGATTATCATCACTATTAATCCACGTCTTATCATGTCAGCTAATGTACCCTAATTTTTTATCTTGTTGCGGCATTGGTAACTGTTCACCAGAAGGACGCTGCCCCATCTGTTCCTCAATTGTTCTTATTAGTTTTTCAGTATCTTGTGCCTTTTTGTTAAGACTAGTCATGTCAAGTTTAAATCCTACCATTTTGGAAAGAATTTCCAAAACTGCTTTTGATGCAATTGCATCAACAACATATCCTGAGGTTTCACCCAATAAACAAATTCCTGTGATTCCTTTCGTCTTTCCAACACCAATAAGCAACCCATTCATACCAGTGATGCTTCCAGTGTTTAAAGTAAAGATACCTTGCTTTGAAAATTCATTGACAATTTGTAGTGATGTACTTGTTCCGTAAACTTTTGGCGTTTTGGAAAAAGTTCCAGTTATGTAAGCAGCTAATGTGTATATTGTTTTAATTCCAAGCTTTTCACAGATTTTTGTGATTTCTTCTGCCATAGCGTATTCGCTTTCAGGTGAGACAGGCTGAGCATCACCAGCTAAAAGAACTACGTCATTTGTTTTGTATTTGCAATAGTATAGAGTATTTTTCATCAGGTCAGTTGTGCCATCTGATTGAATAAGGACCTGAGGTGGAAATGATGATGAGAATATGGTTGCAAACTGAGTCCCTTTAAGCTCATCGATGAGATAATCTACTGCCAGTTTTCCTACATAACCACTCCCAGGTAAACCACAAACAAGCTTAGGGTTTTTCAGTTTTGGCATTTCAGAAATCTCTACAGTTATCTTTTGTGGAAGTGACATGGACTAAAATGAAGAGATATGCAATATTAATGAAGCGTAGATGTATTACTTTCTTGATCTTCTAGATTTTTTACTTACCTTACGTCTTGTTTTCCTTTTAGGTGTCTTTCTTTTTTGGGTTTTTCGTTTTGTTGTATTTCTTTTTGATGTTGTTCTTGTCTTGGTTCTTTTTTTTGCCCTTTTTTTTACAGCTGATTGTCTTCTAGATGCAGCTCTTCTTTTTGCCGCTGCGATTCTTTTCATTGCCGCTTTTCTTCTAGCTGCAGCTCTTCTTTTTGCAGCCGCTATCCTTTGCGCCTTTCTTTTTGCTGCTAGCGCAAGTCGTAGTCTTTGCGTAATTTTAGATAGATCACGATTAACCTGCTCTTCACGTTTTTTCAGTGATTGAATGTGCGGGCGAAGACGTACTTCTTCTCTGGTGCTTGATTTTAGCTGTTCCAAAAGTGATGGTTTTGAGCGGATTTGTTTTCTAAGATCCACATCAGTTTTAGTTTTCTGTTTTTCTAAATCTGCAATAATCTTGACAAGCCGATCTTCTGCAAGACTTCTCTGTTTAAGTTCAGATTCTAATTCTGTAATTTTATCATCTATTATTTTGAGTCTCTCAAGAGCATGTGTCCTTTCCATTGGCTCCGCAAACTCATTTTGTTGTTGAACCTGATCCCTTGCTTCTTGCTCTTGTCCGAGTCTTTCTTCTGCAGCTATTTTCAATCTTTTGATGCTATCTCTTTGAGCCAAATGTTGGTTTAGCAACTGTGAAATCTCCTCTTTCTTTCTGAAAGTATCTTCTTTTCTTCTTTCTAATGAGGTTAGTCCTGATGACGATCTTCTTTTTATGGAAAGAGCCGATTTCAGTTTATTCTCTATTTGTCTTCTACGTTTTGCTGCTTCAATTTTCTTGTTTTTATATGATTTAGCAAGGTTCAAAAGAGAAGTCATGGGGTAAAGAGATTTTAAAGCCGTTTAAGTTTTTGTTATGATTAGTAATTGACATAAAAGTTAATATTTTTAACATGTTTTTTGACTTTTTAGCAAATTTTTAAAAAACGTTCATTGCAATCCAGTAGATTTTATTTGGCAATTATAAAAAAAACGTGTGGAATTTCATCCATCCCAAATTCCAGTATCTAAAACATTTGATATTATTGATGAGTATCAAGCACCGGACATAGCGTTGGAGATGGTAAGATTAGGATTTAATGCCCAAAAGGGCGCGTTTAGAATATTGATGACAAATGATAAGAAAATAGCTAGAAAAATAGGTTTTACAATTATGAATGAATTGAATTTTGGATTACGGAAAACAAAACAGGAGCGTGATGTCAGATATTGGATTTA
>CAZDTF010000173.1:0-3107 GCA_964508325.1 uncultured Nitrosopumilaceae archaeon
ATCTGTGATGAGAGTTCCAACTATGCTGATTAAAACAACTGCAAGCCAGTAGATTCCGGGCACATATTTTTTTAATCTGAACTGAAAGAACAGTGTTACAGCAAGCATTACTCCAATGATTATGGTTACACCGTCTAGTCCAAAATTCAACTTTGTATTTAAAAAATCTGCACCTGTCTCACCTACAGTAGTACATAGAACCTTGATTATCCAAAAGAACAAAGTGATTTCGGGCACTTTGTTTAGCATTATTTGGGCCTCTGACTGATTATCTTTATCTCTCATTTTTTTCACTATTGTGTGGATTTGATATTAATTATAATCATAAACAGTTCAAGTGATTTTTTTTGCAATTAATCTTTTTCTATTGGCTCTATATATTACGATACTGGTACACTTGTCTAAATAAAAAGAGAATCTTGAGTTAAAAAGAGTAGGTGATGCTTTACTTTTCAGTTTGGTCTGGTTGCTCACCGTCTCCAGATGTTGCCTCGTTTGCATTGTTGTCATCATTTGTTTCACCATCACTGTGGTTGTCCACATTGTTGGTTTGACTCTTTGAATCAGGCTGGTCAGGCTGATCAACAACTTGCGCATTTGTGGTGTTTGGGGTTGCTGGCTGCGCAAAGACCTTCTCTTCTGCCATCATTGCCACTCCTGCAGCTACTACAATTGCTAACAAAGTAAGTGTTACGATTGTTTTTGTTTTCTTCATTATTTTGTTTTTCACCTCTAAAACAAAATATCAAAAATTGTATATTATTATTGAGGGACAGTTGCCTAAATCTCACTTATTTGTAATCATGCAAATTTCATAAATATGAATTACATTTAGCTAATTGTACCTGTAATATAATTAGACTTTATTATGGTATACCTGTAGTGATAGGAGAATACTGTTGCATAATGGAAATCAGGACAAAGACGATTCAGAAATCAGATTTCAGATATACAACTATATTAAAAAAAACCATGTGTACATCTTAGAATGATTACAAGAGAATTGCAATTGGGTATGGGGGCAACCCAGCATCATCTTGAAGGGTTGGCACTTTGTGTCTAATTATTCTTCTCTACGGTAAATAGTGCCAACATTCCTGCTTTGATATGATCATTGACATGGCAGTGAAACAACCAGATGCCAGTATCATCAGGTACCATGTCTAAAACTTTCATGCTCATTGGCAATAATTCTACCATATCTGTACGCATACCATTCATTAAGAGAGTATTTCCATGCCAGTGAGGTGTGTGAATATCAGTCTCGGTGCCCATTCCTGCTACATACCAGCGTACATGAGTATTTTCTTTCATGACAAGACCCGGAAGGTTTCCAAAGATGTAACCATTGATTGAATGCTTTTTGTTGCTTTCAATAAAATTAGGATCATTTTGGTCTACAATTTTTGGATCTTGTGGAAATGTTTTACTGTTGAAATCAAGATAAGGACTGCGGTTTTCATCAAAGATTGTAAACAGTGTTACAAACTCTTGATCAACATCCTTTGGAGAACCGTCAGGATTTGCCATGCCATGTCTTGTTACAATTATGGGTCCTACAAGTCCAGCATATGTATCTCCCACCTCGTCCACATGAGAATGATACATCCAGAGTACTGAGCTTGGATCTGCAGGTCCTGGACCGGCTCGCTCAGGCACCTGCCATGTATAGGTATAGTTTCCTCCCGGGGGTATGCTTTGACCTCCCTTGTCAGAATCAAGAACGTTGTCATTGTATGCTGCCCCTTCAGACTCTTTGAGGTAAAACAGACCATGAGGATGCATGCTGGTTGGAATACTACAATTGTTCTTGAATACCACCTTGACTGTATCGCCAACTTCGGCATGAATTGCTGGTCCCATTATACCTAGGTGTTTCCATTTGTCAGTGATAGGGGCAGGTATAGTAAATGTACCATCAGTGTATCCCCTGTAGAGGCATTTCAGATACACGCTGCCAATTCTGTCCTTTGTATTTTTTACATAAAGACCTGTATCATTATCATAGGGTTTTCCTGTGATAAGATTGATTTGTGCTGGTGCATAATTCCACTTTACTTCTTCGGATGCGATGTAATATGTCCTTGTAATACCTTGAAATTGTGAAGGTGCTGCTGTTTCTGTCATTGTTAATTGATGTGAATTTTCAGTAAACATGTAAACAATAACTCCAGTTAGGGATGCAACAAGTACAATAATTACTCCAAACATTACGTATGAAGACACCATAAAATTAGTTCAGCCTAACACGAATATCTACAATGTGTTCGCTCTAATCTCTTATTCCAATTTGATAGAATTTAATCTTGAAATTAATATTTGAAAATAAAAAAATTAAGGAAAGGAGTTTTCGCTAGCCTTACATGATTCAAACCTACGAAGATCTGAATCGTACTAAAATCACGGTTGTAACTTGCTAAAACATACTTGATTTATTTAGATCTAAAAACTATACATTGAATAGAAAAAATGAGTATTTACCCATTTTATTGGCTGAACAATCAAGTATTCACACATAGAGACATGGAATCAGTACAACAAGAGTGTAAAAATTGTAAAAGCATACAAAAACATACATTTCGATTTTATGAAAAAAAGGGATATTCGCCAGTTCCAATTGAATTAGCACATCATGTTACAATAATATGTAGCAAATGTCACATGGAAACACCAATCAAGGGAAAACAAGAACAGGAATTAATAGGAAAATTCAAGAGAGACATTTTAACAAGTGACGGTGATTCATATTTTGAGTCTGGAAATTATAAAAAAGCAATAGGAAAGTTTGACAATGTCCTGAAGGACGATCCACTAAACACGGCTGCATTGTATGGTAAAGCAAGGTCTCTGATAGCACTGGAAAAATATTCTGAGGCAGAATGGTATGTTATAACGCTCATGCAAATGCATCCTAAAGATAAAGATATTTTGGATTTACATGCAGTACTAAGAAAATTTCATCCTCTCAAATAAATAATTGGTGGAAAGGAAATTTACTTTTGCTGCCCTAACTGCAAATCTAGATTTGATAAAGATCCTTCCAAGTTCAATTATTAGTGCAGTGCTTCAATTCTTCCCTTATGTTTTTCTTTATACAATGATTTACA
>CAZDTF010000174.1:0-2950 GCA_964508325.1 uncultured Nitrosopumilaceae archaeon
CTTGTGATACAGAGCCTAGACTTGGTATTAATAGTAAAAAGACTCCCACTGCCATACCAATTATATACTTCATGAATTTTCTTTGGAAAAGTTACATATTAAGATGACGTACAACTAGTCTGTATCAATTGATATCAGAAGAGAAACTAAATGACGGGTGTCGCTGTAATTGCCATTTCGGCGGTGCAATAAGCTGCCCTGGCTGTAAAGAAAATCACGGAAAGCATAGTTGCCCGCATTGTAAATAGTTATTTTCTCTTCAAGTTTTCCTTTGCTGCCAGTGCCTTTAGATTTGCAAGCTCTGTCTTGAGGGCTTCTATTTGCACAAGGGTCTGCAGGCTAGCAATCTCATTTTTTAGTTTTTCAATCTCACTGTCTTTATTTTTTACAATGTCTCGTAGATCATCTAACTCTGCAGCAAGTTCTACTTTGGCTTTTTTGATTTGGTTTGAAGTTACTTGTACTGTTTGTTGATGACTACTGGTGCTGACTAGCTTTTTTTTTTCTTCATGTCCATAACCGCCCTTTTCTATATAATCAGCACTCTTTTGGGCAAGCCAGCATATTAAAACAAGGAACCATGCAGCTGCTATGAAAACCAACATAGCAAAGTGTACGGCATCAGGGAGCACAAAGTATAGTCCTGTAAGAGCAACGGCAAGACAACCAACTACGATGGTAGGTATGTGTCCCATAATTTAATCACAAAATTCCTAGAATATAACAGTAATGGAAATTATCAGATCTAAAACCCATATTATAAAAAGAAAAGATTTTGCTAGTCGGTAGTGTCTTTATCGCCTGTTCCAAGTTTTGGAGCCTCAGACTGCAAAATCTGAATTTTTTGCAAAAGTTCATTGCGTAAGTCTCGTGCTACTCGCCTTACTGTAGGTCTTGGGACACCAAGTTCCTCTACCACCTTGGAATAGATATCTTGTTTATCTGTAAGGCCCTTGTCAAGCAACGAGTTTATGGCTTGTTTAATATTTGTGCTTTGAGTAGAGCGATTCACGTTTTGTATTTTTCAGATCTTCTATATAAGACTGTTACTATCTTAATTGTATTATTACGTATTAAAAAATAGAAAAAATTTGAATGGTATAAAAGATTTAGTTACTTCAATTAGGATCTCTTAATTTATGATTTATCAAAAAATTACATACAGTATTTTATCTATTGACAAGTTTATTGATTTTGGAAAGTAAAAGTATTGGATTTTTTGGAGCCATTTTTATGATAATTAGAGTATTTGGTATAATTTCCTCAGGATTAACAGTGTAGCCAGTATTTACAATAGCAAAAGCATCTAAACATAAACAATTGTGAAGAAAGGTTCTTATGATTAAATAACTCAGTTTGAAGAAAATGCCTAAGGCTACGATAGAGACAAATTTTGGCAAGATAGTTTTTGAGCTTCTACCAGATCTTGCACCAGAGACAGTAAGAAATTTCACAAAACTCGCAAAGACTTCTTTTTATGATGGTACTTTGTTTCATAGAGTTATTCCAGGATTCATGATTCAGGGAGGAGATCCCAATACAAAAAAAACAGATAAAAGTAAATGGGGAATGGGCGGCCCTGGTTATACCATTAAGGCAGAATTTAGTTCCAAATCACATCTTCGTGGGATAGTCTCCATGGCTCGTGCAATGGACCCTAACAGTGCTGGTTCACAATTTTTCATAGTTACAACTGATAGTCCTTTTCTTGATAAACAGTACACGGTCTTTGGCAGAGTAACAGAAGGGTTGAATGTAGCAGATAAGATAGTGAATTTGCCAAGAGACAAAAATGATTGCCCACATCAAGAAGCAAGAATGCTTCATGTAACAATATCAGAATAAGGAATAATGAATTTGAAAAAAATACTTTCAATTTTAATAATATCATTGATGTTTCTATCAATGTCGCAAGTTTTTGGTCAAGATCTTACAATGGGACAAAAACCCGTGGAAGATATCAAGGTTACAATTAATGAGAACGGAACAGCTCATGTGGTTCATTATGTTAAAGGCAACAGCAACGCAGCAGTTCAAGTAAATACAATCAAAGGTAACATGACAAATTTTTCTGTAACAGACAAAGATGGGAATTCTGTACAATATTTTAGTATCAACAAAGTTCCAAAAGCAGTTCTGTTTCCCCCCACGCCAAGGAATATGACTCTAATCATCTATGATCTACCTAATGTTATGACCTTAAACGATGGAGTTTGGAAATGGAATTATTATACGCCATCAGATACAACTTTTACAGATTTTTACTTCCCAAAAGGAGTTGATGTGATCTGGGCTAATGAAAGACCAGTTTATCTTGGTGAAAAAGGACTTAGACAACATGGTACAGGGATGACTTTGGAGTATATCATCAACGAACCACTTATCTCACAAAATGTAAAATGGCAAGATAAGAATTTCATGGTTGGAATACAAACTCTTTCAGGTTTGGGCTCTTATACATTTGATCAGTCAGCAAAAGCATATGCATTTAATATTGATAAACCAAATTCATTTGTAACAGTAATAATGCCACAGGAGCTCTTGTGGGGACCATACCAAGGAAAGATTAACAGCAATGGTACTTTGACCACAACATTTCACAATAATGGGACTCATGCTTGGATTGGATTAAAGCCATCCAAATCTGGTTCAATACAGATAACAGGTACAACTGCAATTCCTGAATTCCCGTTGTTTGTGCCTTTGGTTATAGGAATATCTGTTGTAATTGCGGTTCAGTTCAGAAATCGCTTAAATTTCAACTAGGTTATTAAGAGTACTTTCCAAATGGGCTTCATGCAATGTGGTTGTCATTGTATCAAATGCGGCAGCATTGATCTAAAATCAGAACAAGTAGGAAAGATTGAAAGTGACGGATATTTCGACATGCACCATACATGTAGAAAATGTAATGCACATTTTGACCATTTGGAAGGAGATGTGTTTGATT
>CAZDTF010000175.1:0-2933 GCA_964508325.1 uncultured Nitrosopumilaceae archaeon
TCTGTAAAACTTGGTTCTACATCTCCTAATGTATCATGTTGTGATACTGGATTTTGATCCCTTGGACACCAACCCACAGGATGTGACCCTTGAATGACTAAATTCTTGCTTTTTAGTTTTCTAAATTGCCATTCTATGAATTTGTTATAAACCGGATCTATTGTGGTAAATTCTCTTCTCCAGTCTATTGAATATCCCATCTCTAGCATTCCAGATTTGATTTCTTGATGGAAATAATCTGCAATCTTTACAGGCTCAGAAAATTCCTTGATGTTTTTTTCTGGAACTTTGTATAATGTTTTAAAGGCTTCAATTAACTCCTTATCATTTTCTTGAACACGTCTTGCCATGCCAAGAATTGGTGTTCCTGTATAGTGAAAGCCCATTGGAAAAAGTACATTATAACCACGCATCCGCATGAATCTTGCATGAACATCTGCTAAAGTGTAGGTTCTTCCATGACCTATATGCTGTGGAGAATTTGGATATGGATATGCTACTGTAACAAAGAACTTTTTTTGTGAGCTTGGTTCTGCCTCAAAATATTTTTCATCATGCCATATTTTTCTCCATTTAGATTCTATTGATGACCAATCTGTCACAAAATCACTTTTCCAAAATAGATTGTTCTGCAGCAAGTAGTGCATCTTTTAGTTTAGACACCTCTTTTCCCCCTCCTTGGCCAAAGATCTCATTCCCTCCTCCGGAACCGCCTAGGACTTTGGAAACATCACGAACCAAATCTCCAGCCTTCTTTGTTTTTACTGCCTCTGGACCTGCAAATGCAACTATTCGTATTCCATCGTTTTTCAAAATAAATGCACAGTATATCATAGATGGGTCTATCTTGATTGCTTGCTCTCCTACGGCAATATGAAATTCTTCATCCATTTCCTCATCTATTGTAGAGTATAGTTTTACCTTGCCAAGGTTTTTTGCCTGAGAGATTGCGTTTTTTGCAGTAGGTTCTGATACTCGTTTAATTAATTGTTTTAGCTTCTTTTTGGAAGAATCAGCATCCTTCATGGTATGTTCAAATGATTCCATTATCTTTTCTTTGCTTGAACCTAGTAACTTTACAATCTGTGAAATTCTTCTATCTTGGTTTTGAGTATATTTTATTGCGGTCTCACCTGAAACAAACTCCATTCTTACTACCCCATCTTGAATTCTTTCGGCTTTTGTAATTTTAATCAGACCTATCTCTCCTGTCTTTTTTACATGTGTCCCTCCACAAGCTTCTACATCATAACCTTCGATGTTAACAATTCTGACCAGCTTTACCGGAACTACACCACCTTGGTAAATTCTAAATCCATATTTTTGTTCAGCATGTCCTCTTTCAAGTTCGTTAATCATAATGGGGATGTCTCTTCTAATGGTAAAGTTTGCCAAATCTTCAATTTTCATTACATCCTCTTCAGTCAAGTTAGAATGATGAGTAATGTCCAATCTCCCATAATCTTTTTCCTTAAAGGCAGAGTGTTGCCAAATCCAAGTTCCTAGAGTTTTTCGTGCAGATGCATTTAACACATGAGTGCTGGAATGATTTCTTGTTATCCCATATCGACGAGATACATCTATTGCACATCTCACAGTTTCTCCCTCTCTTGGTGTACCATCTTTGATTTCATGAACTACAACATTTCCATGTTTGTTTACATCAATTACATCAAAGATTCCAATCTTTCCATGGTCAGGTTCCTGACCTCCACCTCTTGGATAAAACGAGGTCTTGTCCAAAACTACTAGCTTATTTTTTATTACTTTGAGAACTTTGGCCTCAAACTCTTCTGGATCTTGTTTATAGTATAATAGTTCTGTCTCTGGAATTCCTTTCATATCAAGATCTTCTTTTTTCTCTTGCTTTTCTGATTGATGTAAATCTGATAATCTTTCATAAAAGGTAGAAGGAATATCAGAAATTATCTGGGTCTCTTTTAAAAAGTCAGGTGTTATTCCATCAGATTCGTATAGCCTGATAAGATCATCAACGGTCAATTTCTTGGATTGACTCTTTAACGTATTTGCAATGCTTTTCATCCGTGTTTTTGATTCATTATATCGTTCTCTTTCAATTCCAATTATGGTCTTGACATCCTCTCTTGTCTGTTCTAGCTCTGGATAAGTTGATTTTAGATAATCAACATGCATGTCAACTAGTTCTTTTAGATCAAAATTCCAGCCAAATCTGTCCATAGTTGCTACAGTTCTTCTTAAAATCATTCGCAAGTTGTACCCTCCACCTACATTACTTGGTAGGGCACCATCAGAAATTGCAAATACCAAAGTCCTAAGATGATCAGCAATTAGATAGATTCCTTCAAGAGGTGCTATTATTTTATTGAATTTGACCTCATCAATTCCTGCGTTTGTTGCTGCTATTTTTCTAGCTTTAATTATATCATTTCTTTGACTAGAGGTTTTTGCTATTGATATGAAATAGTTTGACACCATTTTAGAATCAAGATCGATTTCTGCCTTTTGAATGAGATTTTTTGTGATAGGCCCAAAACAGCAATCATATGCAGTTGGGGTGCCCATGGTAATCCAGGCAAACCTTTCAAGACCTGCTCCCATGTCTATTATTTTTTGGTCCAAAACAGAATAGTTATCTAGTTCACCCTGGAATTCAGTAAAGACTGCATTTCCAAGTTCTAGTCCTCTGACAAAATACTCTAACGAAGAACCAAATGAACCACCTCCCGCCCAGACATCCTCTACAAAAACTACCTCTTTTTTATTAATCCCAAATTTTTCTGTAAGTAATCTGAAATCTAGATCAACACATTTATCTTTCCAATATCCTTGCGAATTTGGAATGCTGTGCTGACCAATCATACAAAAACTAGAAAAATGTCTTCCAGTGACTCCTACATTTTCAATGTCTTTGAATCTAAGGCAAGTCTGGGGAACAATTAATGGGTTGGCTG
>CAZDTF010000176.1:0-2932 GCA_964508325.1 uncultured Nitrosopumilaceae archaeon
TATTAGGATTGATATTTTTGTATATGGTTTTTAAAGATAATATGTGGGTGTGTTCCATTATTGGGCATGCTGATAAAAGACATTTTTTCAGATTTTAGAGCATTTTTGGTTGCAGGTAGTGCAGTGATTGCATTTTCACACTTTATCTATACTTTGTTTGGAGTTACCATCCCGTCAACAGTTTGGGTCTTTTTCAAAGAATTTGGTGCTGCAGTAATTATGGTATCAGTCTTTGTCTTTGCTATTGCATGGTTACTAAAAGCAAAGCCACACAAAAGACCACAACATTATTTTATTGTACCATATGATGTATTTGGACGACAATCAAAAATAGAAGGATTGAGAATGGAATTTAAAACTCATGATGTGGCATGGAGTTTTATGAAAAATTACAAGAAATCCTATCCGCTCTACAACTTTGCTCTTGTCTCAGACATTCCAAACTCCGACAAAAAAACAATCTTTAGATATATCTGAATTTTTTTAATTACTTTCTAGTACGCTTTTGAGTTTTTTTGTGTTTAAAATGATGCCATAGAAAAATCAAAAAACCAATTACTGTTGAGACAATTGTTCCTACCCCAACAACTGGGGCTATGAAAAAGTTACCAAGCCATAGTCCCCCTGGCGCTCCTATCTCAAGCATCCCGCGTTGTCTGACAAACACATTTAACGAATCCTCTAACGAGTACGCTTTTCCTGATTTGTCCGTGTATGTGCCATTTAAGTGGATGTTGGCATGGATTGGAACACTGAGGTCTTTTGGCGTTTGTAATAAAAACTCAAAATCAGACGATTTACCTGCCTGAAGATTTGTTAGGGAATAAATTTTCTTGCCTTCCAACTTTACTTGAGAAGAATCTGCATCTAATTCTATATTTTGTGCGTTGCTACCTTGGTTTGTTATAGCGCCTTTAATTGAAAATGGTTCTCCAGCAAATATGTCATCTTGCGCTTGGGCATTAAGCACAAGTAAAGGCTTTGACTGTGAGTTAAACTCTATTGCCTTAGTTAACGAATTTTTTATAGGTTTTTGATCAAAAAAACCTTTAATGAAATATTGGACTTCAACATTTGCAAGAAATAATCCATCTGGTGTTCCCTGTTTTACTTTTGCAATAAAGTTGTTACCAAGGGTAGAGTCTTTTGGGAGACTATCAATATGAAAGTGATTTTGTGTTATGTCTAGTTCTGGTGATGATATGGTTAAAGTAATATTTGACACCTGATCTGCAGTAGTTTTCACAACTGATGAAAGATCAAATTCATCTTGGGGTGTTAAAATGTCTGGATATTCTGTAATTACTTGAATATTGGAATCAGTTACTGTGTTTTGCAATCCATATGCTGGTATGAAAAAAAACAATGCAAAAATAATGAGTAGATAGTATTTCACAAGGTAAAAAGTTGGAATCGTATCTTATATTGTTTGAATTATTTCCTAGGATTGTCCATTTCTCTAAAATAGGGCATCACTGTAGACGCAAATTTGTCTAGCGAACCAAAGTAACCAGAACCCCAAAATCTGACAATAAAATGATTAACACCTGACTTCATAAATTTCTCAAATACAGGTATGATGTCATCGGGGGTACCAATTCCTATTGATGAGCGTGCCACTTTGTCAGGAATTGTTTGTGCAGCTTCGCGCATCTTTACAATCCATTCCTGATTTGACATTGAATATTCAGTAAAGTATTTTTTAAAATCAAAACCTTGCACGTCTTGGATGTTGTGAACTTTTAGTATCTCTGGTTTGAAAAGACTTACTTTGACTGCATTTTTCATTTTTACCCACGCTTCTTCTGCATCATCTGCAAAATATACATCAATATCTACGCCATACTGAAAGTCTTTTCCATCCCTTCCGTTTTCTTTCATTGAATCTTTTATTGCCTTGGCATGTACTTCAAATAATTCGGGAGTATAACCAATTGGAATCCATCCGTCTCCATACTTACCACATAATGCTAGGGTCTTTGGGGCACCAGCTGCCATGTAAATAGGTGGATGGGGTTTTCTGATACTTTTTGCTTGAAGACAAGCTTCCTCAAGCTGGTAAAATTCTCCATTAAAAGTGACTCGGTGTTCAGGTGACGAACCAAATAGTAATTTTATCACTTGAAGCTGTTCAGCAAATCTTCCTACTGGTTTATCCCATTGAATTTTAAATTCTTTGATGTTTTGAGCTTCACCTGCACCAATTCCTAATGTTCCTCTCCCGTGAGAAACTCTGTCCAAAGTTACTGTTGCAAGCGCAATGTTGGATGGATGTCTTCTTACGGCATCAGTAACGCATGTTCCAAGTTCTACTTTGTTTGTAACAGCAGATATTGCGGCAAGCATGACCCATGGGTCATTGACAATAGCGTGGTTCCACTGTGGTACGTTTGAGTGGTCCATGTACCAAATTGAATCATACCCTGATCTATCTGCTAAAACACAAGCAGTAAGAATTTGGTCTTCGCTTAATCCCAGTCGTGCAACATTTAATCCAAATTGGATCCCAAACTTTACCATTTTTTATACTCCTATAACATGATTGTCAACTAAATGTTGTATTTAAGTTTAGTAAATTGTATAAAAATTAGAATTTTTTGTTAAAGAAAAACTGCTAATTTGGATATTGCTACAATCTACCGTCTTTGATGTCTTGAAGTAAATGCATTACGTCTTCTTTTGTAACAGGAATTGGATTTGGGTCAAGATGACCACGGTCTGTCATAACAACATCTGCAGCTTGATCTATGGGAGCCTTCAAAGTAAGACGATCAAACTTTAACTTCTCCATGATTTCTTTGAATTGCTCGTAAAATATCGATTTATTGAATCTGTGTGCAACAGTAGTACAGGATGAAAGGGAGTATCCATGAGGCACTCCTTCATTTGAGAATACATATTAAAGTGCGTGTCCCAAAGTAGTTTAGGAATT
>CAZDTF010000177.1:0-2931 GCA_964508325.1 uncultured Nitrosopumilaceae archaeon
ATAAGAAATTAGGGAGAAAGCAAGAGAAAAAAATCACCTTAGTTCCACACTCTATGAAACATGTGAATCCATAGAAAAGGAAATCATTCAAAAAGGTGGCAAGTGTGCTTTTCCAGTAAATACTAGTCTAAACGAGACGGCAGCTCACTATACTGCAGAGCCAAACGACCAGAAAGTAATCAAGGAAACAGATTTGCTAAAAATTGATCTTGGAGTGCAAATTAATGGCTATATTGCAGACACTGCGGTAACAGTCTGCTATGACCCAAAGTTTGACTTTTTAGTCAAAGCAGCAGAAGCAGCACTAAAGGAGGCCATGTCCATCATAAAGGCAGGTTCAAAATCAAGCGATGTGGGAAAAGCAATAGAAAATACGGTAAAACAGATGGGATGCATACCAATAGCAAATCTCAGTGGACACTCTTTGGAGCAATACACAATTCACGCAGGAAAATCGGTGCCCAATATTTGGTCAATAGGATCATTTTCGTTTTTGCCAACAGAAGCTTATGCCTGTGAGCCGTTTGTTACAACAAAGGAAGGATTAGGATTTGTACGCGAAGGAAAAACAAGAAATATCTATTCTCTTGCTACACGAAAAAGAACAAAGGACACAGAGGCTGACAAGCTTGCAGATTACATTTGGGAGAAATTTAACATGTTGCCATTTGCATTAAGGTGGCTTGTTCCAGATTGGGAAGAAAAAAAGACAAGAAGTTTGTTGGAGAGACTTGTCAAAAACAAGGTTGTAAGATCGTATCCGGTTTTGGTTGAGGCCAATGGCCAAAGAGTCGCACAAGCTGAGCATACTTTCATACCCCAAGAAAATGGCATTACAGTTACAACAATTTAGGTACTAGTTTCGCCAAAAATTTTAGCAATTAACATTTGGCCGTCACATGATGAACATTTATCAGTATTTTTGAATATAAAATCACCTTCTTTGAATTTTCGTTTTGATATGGCGTTGCATGAATTACACTGCTCTATAGTAAATGGTACAATGGTTTCATCTTTTTTTCTAAAAATCATTGTGATACTCCAAGAGTGTTTCCCACTCCAATCAATAATACAGACTCGCCTGGCTTTGTGTTGTCTTTAATAATTTCATGAATTTGCGATGTTACCTTTTCTGCTGAATCAGCAATCTCTTTTTTCATAAGGGTGATAGCTTCCTTGATTGATTGTTTTATCACAACAGCATAGATTGGAATTTTATGTCTTGTTGCAATCTCTTCAATTTGGTACCTATCAGTACCTATTCCACCAATTGCCGCACCAAATCCTTGTGAGACGGTTCCAGAATCCTCTCCTTCCAGTTTTAGTGCTGCGTCAACCATTACTATTACATCAGGTTTGTTTTCAGATATGATTCGTTCCAACGCATCACCAGGTCTTCCAACAGTTGCAGATGGTCCTTCTGCCTTCATAAGATAGAGTTTTCTTCCATCAAATTCTTTTTCGCTCCATACGGTCTCAAAAGCCGCAGTCTTTTTTTCTGTTTCAAGCATCATCTTTCCAACAATCATCGGTCCTATTCCATCACCTATAGGCTGACCTTGTTTGAAGGCAGATACAGCATCATTTAGTGCCTCTGCTTCTTCCATGATAAATGGCATCATCATTTGCAATGGCAAAATGAGTGGAAAATTATTTTGTTTTTTTGCAGTAAGAAAGAGATGTCTTACCATTTTGTAAAGCATATGTAAGGTTGTAACAGCTTCTAGAATATTTTCTATCTTACTTGCTTCCAATGAATTAATTTCCGACGATAGAGTTTTTACTTGTGATCTGGTATAATCCTCACGAGAACGCATGGTGTGTCTAATTTTCTGAACGATTCCGTTTGGATCCAGATCAACTGGCATTATAGTAAAATATTCTAGAAATCTGTCTATCTTTGAAGAAGGATCAGTTACTGGTTTTATGGTACTCTTAATGTAATCAAGTAATTCTTTTCTTGTGTCTTCTTTGAATGTCTTTAATTTTTCAAGGGATTTGTTAATTTCAGATGATGTTATTTGAAGTTGGATCTTTTGTCCATAAAACATGAAGAGTACTATTGGTACAATCCAGACAAGCCACATCAATGGATTAGAATTATCATTAGAATTGAACAGTTTATCAAGATTGATACCTAGAAAATCCAACTAATACAAAGATTGTTTTTGCCAAATTAAATCTTTGGCAAAAAACATGATCATTTTAAACTTCGAGAAAGAAAGAATTGTAGTGAGAGTAGAAAAAATAGCAAGTAAGATTCAGCGACTTGTAAAATGCCAAGTACTTTGTGATGAATATAGCCGTGATTTTTATTCTGTGGATGCCAGTTCCTATGTAATAAAACCACTGGTCATTGTTTTGCCAAGAACTGAAAACGATATAATCAAGATTCTAAGATTTGCGTCAAAAAATAACATTCCAGTTACACCTCGTGGTGCCGGCACTGGACTTGTAGGAAGTGCACTAGGTAGGGGAATAATTCTTGATTTAATACATTTTGACAAAATCAAGATTTACCCAAATTATGTGCAAGTTGGTGCAGGTGTTCTCAAGGGAATCATTGACAAAAAATTAGATGATATTGGCAAGTTTGTTGGGCCTGATCCGTCCGTTGGACCATACTGTACAATTGGTGGCATGATTGCTACAAATGCCAGTGGTAGTCATTCCCTCAAGTATGGCAGCATGATAGACAATTTGATTGAAGTCAAGATAATAACCTCAAGTGGCAAGGCAATTGATTTGCCATCAAAATCACAATTTGGAAACAAAATATTAAAAATGATAAATCCAAATATTCAAAAACAATTTCCTCTTGTTTCAAAAAATTCATGTGGTTATAGATTAGATAAAATTGCAAAAAAGAATGAGCTTCAAAAAATAATCGCAGGCTCTGAGGGAACACTGGGAATAATAATTTCTTCAAAG
>CAZDTF010000178.1:0-2923 GCA_964508325.1 uncultured Nitrosopumilaceae archaeon
TCAGTGACGGTACAATTTCCGACAAACATGCCTGCAATGGTAAATGCCATGAATAGTCTATGATCTTCAGATGCATCTAATTCTGCACTCTTGAGAATCTTTGGGGCTTCTAAAATTAATCCATCTTCTTTTTCTGTTACTATGATTCCAATCTTTGCAAGTTCTTTTGCCAAAATTGCAATTCTGTCTGTTTCTTTAAATCTTGCATGCTTTACATTGTAAATCTCAATTGGGTCTGATGTCTTGAGAGCTAAAATTGCCATTGGCGGCAGAAGGTCAGGATTATTTGAAAGATCAAATCTTCCTCCATTGAGAAGTTTTGGAGAAGTAATGGTAATTTTTTCTCCTATGTTTATTTTAACGCCTAGTTTTTCTAAGTATGATATTATTTCTTTATCGCCTTGAGGTAAATCACCGATTGATGCTTCAATTGACATCTCTTTTCCTAGTAACACTGCTGCAGAAAATAATAGTGCCATACTTGAGAAATCTGATGGAACTGTAAAATCTGTAGATTTGTATTCTTGCATTACAACATTATATTTTTTGTATGGAGAAATTGTGTTAACTGTGACACCAAACTTTTTCATTGTTGCAATTGTAGAATCAAGATATGGTTTTGATACAAGTTCTCCATCGATTTCTAGTGTAAGATTGTTCTTCATCTTTGGACCTGCAATCAAAAGTGCAGAAATAAACTGACTTGAAATTGATCCAGAAATGTGAGTTGTTCCTCCTATGGTTTTTCCTTTCACAGTAACCGGCGGTTTTCCATCTGTTGATGTACACTTGACTCCGAGTTGTTCTAGAGCATCAAGAAGTGGTTGCATAGGTCTCTTTTTTAGACTCGCGTCTCCGGTGAGTGTTAGTATGATATCTGAAAGGGATGAAATTGCAGTTGCAATTCTGATTGTTGTGCCTGAATTTGAGGCGTCTATTTCTCTAGTCTGTGGAATTATTTCTCCTTGACTCTCAACAGTAACTGTAGAATTCTCAATTTGTATTTTAGCTCCGAAGACTTTGCAGGCATCAATTGTTGCTAATGTGTCTCTAGAAAGCAAGACATTTCTCAAAATACTTTTCCCATTGGCAAGCGTGGCAAGAAAAACTGCACGATGTGAGTAACTTTTGTTAGGCGGACATTTTATGACACCTGAAAGATGTGACTTGTCAACCTTACATTTCATAAACTTCTGCCTTCCTGTTGTTTATTGGGGAGACTATTGTTTCTCCTTCTAAGGATGAAAATACTTTTTTTACACTTGAAATTTTATCATTTTTTGCTACTGCAGATATTGAAGGTCCATTTCCAGATACAGATGCACCTAGTGCTCCGCTATCTATAAGATCAGTTATGATTTTTGGATCAGAGCCTAATATTGTGGATGTAGCAAGACCATTGAGTATCATAGCATTCCAATAGTCTGACTTGTTTGCAAGTTCCCATGCTTGAGAAAAAATACCTTCAAGAATTTTTAATTTTTTAACATTACCTCTTCTTCTAGATTTTGGAATAAATATTATTGCAGACAAATCTTCTAATGCTTTTTCTGATTTTAGTAATTTTATATTTGAATTATCAGTAACAACAAATCCTCCAAAATAACACCCACACGCATCATCAAACGCTCCTGTTATGCTTACTTTGGATTCTATGGATGCGCGCACACCATCTCTTAAAATTTCAAGATCAGTTGCTTTTGGTTTGAATAGTTTTGCACATGCAAGTGATATTACGGATGAAATAGCACTTGAGCTTTTGAGCCCATAACCAGAAGGAATTTCTGATTTTACAGAAATTATTATTTTATTTTTTTCAAGTTCTGATTTTGGAACTGATGTTTCAACTACTTTTCGTATGAGTCGTGAACTGAGATTTGATGCCTTGTTTTCAAAAATTATTCCTCTTCCAGGTTCAGCTTCTACAATTGTTTCAATGCCTAATGATATGCCGAGAGTAGACCCCTTTCCTGTGGCAATAGCATTGACTATTGATACTGCACCATGCATGGTTGCTTTTACACTGCGCATCTCTAGAATCTCCCAAGCAGGGTCAATTTCATAGCTTCGTATGGAGCCTGTCTGTCCGTCCAAATCTCAAATGACTTCATTGCTTGAGCAAGAAGCATTTCCCACCCATATATGATCGTCGCACCTTGATTTTTTGACTGTTCAATTAACGGAGTTTCAACAGGTACATAGACTATATCATAAACTATTGAATCACGATTAATATTTTTTGTAGATATTGGACAGCCTACTCCTTTTAGTCCAACTGATGTTGCATTTACTATGAACTTGTATTTGTTGATAGCCTCACCAGCTGATTGAAGATCCAAATAATCCGATTCCATACCTAAATTCTGAGCAAATTTTATTAGTTCTTCTGCTCTTTCACGTGTTCTATTTGCAATAGTAATTTTATGTGCTTTTTCTTTGCTAAATCCAACTATTATTGCTCTTGCAGCTCCGCCAGCTCCAATCAGTAAAACATCTGAGTCTTTGGAATCTATGTTTCTTTTTTTTATGGGATCTAAGAAACCTTCTACATCAGTATTGTATCCCTTAAGATGTCCTAAATTATTGACTACAGTGTTTGTAGCTCCTACTAATTTACACTCGTTATCAGATTCATCAAGAAATTTCATCATGTCAATTTTATGAGGTATTGTTATATTGAATCCTCCAATACCTATCTTCTTCAAGGCTTCAATTCCAAACTCTAATTCTCCCTTTGGGATTCTATATGCAATATATGTACAATCAAGACCCATGAATAAAAATGCGGCATTATGAAGTGCTGGAGAAAATGAATGATCAATTGGATCTCCTATGACTGCATAAGTTTTTGTCATCATGTTTTAGTTAATGAATCGTGATTTAAGCGATTAGGGGGTTTGGTAATTTTCCTATTTTAAACACC
>CAZDTF010000179.1:0-2919 GCA_964508325.1 uncultured Nitrosopumilaceae archaeon
TCGTTAAATTCTCGTATAGTTTTCATTTTCATTCGTGTCATTATTTTAGTTCCTCTTCGATTTCTTCAAAAGTCTCCACTTGTTCTACTAGTTTTTCTTCTATTTCGATTAATTCGCTTTCAGTCCTTGGCTTCGTTGGATCTACTGGAATTTCTTCGATTACTTCAATTTCTTTTTCTTCTACTTCTGGTATCGCTTTTATCGTTTCTTTTTTAATCTCTCTGAGTTCAAATTCTGGAATATAACGCTCCTTCCTTGCAATCCTAATTCGCACTCCAATACGACCCATCTTTGTTCCAACATGAACAATATCTTCAGAAACCACAATATCAGCAAAATGACCTGCTCGCGGCAAAATTCCTTTGCTATGTTTTTCAAAAGAAGAACGTTCACCCCTCAGTTTTCCTGAAATTGTAATTTGAACACCCATTGCGCCAGCATTCATTATTGTTTGCATAGTCCACATCACGGCTCGTCTAAAGGCAGTTCCTCTTGCAAGGTGCTGGGACATTCTATTACACATCACACTTGGTTGAAGTTCTGGTTTGATAATTTCTATAACTGAAATTTGTGGGTTTTTCAGATCAAAATCTTTTTCCAAAACTTTGGTCAGATCACGTATTCCTGATCCCTTTCTGCCTATGACAATTCCTGGCCTTGTAACATGTAAACCTACGCGAGTTCCAGTTGGTGTTTTTTGTATATCTACATCTGCAAATCCTGCTTCTTTAATGGCTTCTCTAAGATAGTCTTTTAGAAGCATGAGTTTGTAGCTGTCATTTATGACATTTTTTACTGATGACATTTCAAATCTCTTGAGCTACAAGCTCCACATGTGTAAGTATATCAATTTTTGGTGATGCTCTTCCCATAGCACGTGGAGTAAACCTTTGAAGTTTTCTTCCCTTATGTACTGTGGCGTTTATTATTTTGAGTCTATCTAAATCCATCCCACGATATTCCGCGTTTGATTCTAGATTATCAAGAAGCTTGACAAATTCGGTGGCTGCTTTTTGTGGATATCTTCCAGCCATTACCCCTGTATCTGATTTGTGTCCAACTTCGTTATAATATCTTCTGAAGGGAACTGCGCGTTTTAGTCTTATGACATCTTGTAAATAATTTCTGGCAGACTCTATAGACAATCCCTTGATTGTAACTGCAATTTCACGTGCATGTTTGTGTGAGATTGCTTTTTCCCTAATTGAAGCGCGAATGTGTCTTGTCCTATCATAATTTTGAAAAGCATATTTGAACTTCATATTTAATCACTTTAATGGCACATACAAGCTAGAACGAGATGCTCCAACTCCAGGTGCTCCATGTTGAACTCTTTTGTTTGTTAGTGAAAATTCACCCAAATAATGACCGACCATTTCTGGTTTTATTACTATGGGATGAAATTCTTTTCCTGTAAAAACATTAATTGTCAGTCCAATCATGTATGGAAGAATAATCAAATCTCTAAGATGTGTCTTAATCTGGATAGCAAGCTTACCTGCTTTTGCCAGCTTTACCTCTTCTAGTAATTTTCTTTTATCATCTGTAATGCCTCTAGTAAGAGATCTTCTGGCTCTAGCAGGAAAAAGTTCAAAGAGTTTTTCAAGCGACAGACTCTGCAGTTCTTCTGTAGATATTCCTCTATATTTGAATTCTTTAACCACTCAGATTCACCATCATTCGAAATGATTCAATGTAGACCATATTATAGCATTCCTATCTTCGTTGCAAGATCTCGTGCCTTTTCCACAGTTTGAAATTTGACAAATGCTTTTTTTCCGTAAACTGTTCTGCACACGTTTACGCTTACAGGCTCTTCTTTATAGAGAATTTTTACTGCTTCCATAATTTTTGGTTTAGTTGAGTTTTCCTTAACTAGAAAACAAATTCTATTTTCATGTTCTACTAGTGCAAATGTCTTTTCTGTAACATATGGTTTAAGTACAATATGATTTGCTTCTTCTACATTCATCTTGTTGTCACCATTAGCTCCAAATGTGGAGATTTTATCTTTGCAAGTTCTTCAATTGCTCCTTTTGAAAATAGTGTTAATCTAATTGGTTGAGCACCTGGAACTAAATCCAATACACTCAAGCTATTCACTGGTTTTACATCTACACCTAAGAATGTTCCAGTAGCCCTTGAAAGATTCTTTGAGTTTTTTACTACAATTAGTATGCTTTTCCCAATCTTAGATTTTCTACCTCTTAACAAAGGTTTTCCTGAACGACGTTTCAATCTGTTTTTTAGTCTGTCTATGTCTTGTGTCAAGTTAAGCGCATCAAAGAATTTTGCAAGATCTTTTGTTTTTGATATAGATTCGATTTCATCAGAAACTATCACAGGAAATGACTCGAGATTATCAATTTTATGACCTCGTGATTTTACTAGTGATTCAGATGCAGTTGCTGCAATGGCAGAACATAAAGCAAGTTTATTTTCTTTTTTATTTAACATTTTGTAAGTCACTTTTTCTATAGTAGGAGGATGTGCCTGCCTTCCACCTCTAACCATTGCAACACCGCCACCTTGCCCCATCCTTCCACCTCCTCCACCATGCATCCTAGCAACTCTTGCTTGATGGTGTCCAGTTGGTGGGCTGTTTGATTCTGCTACGACATTCATGCCAGCAAGTGGATAACGCCCTTGAGTTTGAAATTTGTGTGATTCTAAATTCACGTATGCTTTCTGCAAAAGATCTGCTCGCAGTGGTGTAGAAAAAACAAGTGGCAATTCAATTTCTTCGTATGTTGAACCATTAATTGAAAATACTTTTACGGTCATACCATTATCTCCAAAACTCTTGGTTGTGTAACCTTAGAAGTTCTATGACGCATTGGAGAACGTAGTTTAACTAGTCTTCGATATGTTCCAGGAATTGAACCGCGTATTACAACAAAATCTCCTTCTACAACTCCA
>CAZDTF010000180.1:0-2893 GCA_964508325.1 uncultured Nitrosopumilaceae archaeon
AGTTTACTCAATGGCGAACGTGTAAAACATACTAGGAGAGCTAATGTCAGGCGCCTCAGTAAATTGCGAAAATACCTTTACTGTTGACACTACAAATTCGGAAACAAACCAAATATTAGAAGAAGCTCAATCAATTCTAGAAGGACATGTGAGACAGACTCTACCAGAACTTCCTCCAACATTTGGTTCTACAACAAAAGCACCAGAGCCTATTTAGTGCGCTTTTTACTCAACTCTATAAAGTGTTTTTTAATTCTAGATATCGTAGGATAACTATATCCTAATTTCCTATAATTGGCAATCATCATCTTCCAGTTTTTTAATCTCCATTGTGCCTGTTCTGAAGTAACTGAGTGAATTTCTTTATTGATTATACTCTTTCTTCCAACTTTTAGTACTCCTGCATCTTTTGCAGTCCACCTATTTTTAGCAAAAATTAGTCCAGAGAGGATCTCGTCCATAGGCATGTCGGTAAAGCATTCCTGAATTTTCCTAATTTGAACATCTGTAGGTTTTTTAGGCGTACGTATGGTGATTTCATATATTTCCATATTCGAATTTTGAAATATACTGTCTAATTAGTGTAAGGGTAAATTTGAATCAATTTGAGATTCAAATAAAATTCCTTACGCTTCAAAGCAGATCTGTATTCCCATTTTTGGTAGACCATTTTTTTATACTACAAAATGAGAGTATAATCATTGACACATCGTCTCACACTTGGTGGAAAATCGCCCTCATTCTCAGATATATTTACGGAGTATCTTTCAGATATTTCACTTGAAGTGGAGGCAATCAAGTTGAGGAACATAAAAAGTGACGCTGATGGAGTAAACGAACATTTAGCAAGAATAGATAATGCATTAAAAGGTATCATGGATGCAAAATTGGCATTAGCAGAAAGTCTTCGCAATGCTCAAAATCAGAAGTAATGATTTACAAATAGAATAAAAAGTCTAAAATTTTATTGTTTCATTCATCCAAGAATCTTTTCATACTCTCAAAATCACTTGAAGTATAATTGTTGTCAGCAGAATCCAGTTTTTGCTTCATCTTGCCAAATTTTTCAGCAAGTAATGAAAGATCTATTGGTTGTCCTGTGTTATTATTTTTTAATTCGACATAGTGCTGCACTCTTTCATTAAATCCATCAGGCATTATCTCTTTAATCAATACTTCTCCAGTGGCTATGATTTTAGCTAATTTTTCCCTTTGTCTTTGTTCTAATTTCTTTTTTTCATTCTCTATCTTCTGCTTATGATCTTCATAACCAGATTTCATGTCTTTTAGCTCAGTCTCCAATTTACCAAGAACATCATTTACAGAGTCAAACATTACCTTAGCATGTTCCGGATTAGGAATATCTTTTGGAGTTTTTGATCCAAGAGACTGACCTCCAATATGTAATTCATTCAGAGATTCATCGGAAATCAATTTTACAGATATTGCTTTGGGTGTTTTTTTTACTACCATTCCAAATATCATTAGACCTACTCCAGCTACCCCCATTCCCATTATCAAGTATTGAATGACAGTGATCACTTGATGCATAGATGGATAACCCATCTGACGTAGCATAGATACTGAATTTGTATTTCCAACAGACATTGAGGTAACAAATGAATGTATCATACCAGATAGAATGGACGGCAGATAGGAGTGCATTGGGATCGAGATAATTGTAAGTAGCATACCGGCAATTACCAGTACAAGTCGCATTACACATGAGATAAAATCGAACCTAATATCCACTTGTTTGTAATATTGACTTACAACTATGCGGTTTCTCATATTTCCATATTCGAATTTTGAAACATTAATAATTTATTGCCAAGTCATTTCGTTCCAGGTCAGAATTTTCAAATACAGTTAACGAATGTAAATAATTAAAAAATACTGAAAATTACCGACATATGACATGAATGAGACTGACATACGTGCAAACCGAATTCCAAAAAATTTCACATACAAGAAAAGAGATTGCGATGAAGAAGAGTGCCATAATGAAGGGAATTATTCTTCAAAAAAAGGATATTTTTGTTTGGAGCACATATTGGATTATGATATGATGTGTCCTAACAATAACTGTCCTAGAAAGGGACTTGTGATGGATAAACTAGTTTCTGAAATTAAGAAAGACATCAAAGGAGACTTGCATCAGATATTTCTATGTCAGTCATGTGGATATAGACACGATCATACTGTTAATGTTTAGTTGAGATCATGATTAATCAAGTTTGAAAATAATATACTAGATTATCCACAATAATCCACTTGAATCTTAAGATATCACTAGGAAGCAATTAGCGATGGCTACCCACAAACTGACCAAGCCTGTAGTCGTGAGGGTTTTTGTAATTCTCTCACGATAAAAATACTTACAGATTATCTAAAACTAAGTTATTGATGTGATGGATTTTTATCTACATAGTTCATAGATTCCGGCATTACATTGTTGATGGCTTTGGAATCTTTCTTACAAAGTTCGCACTCACAAACAAACAATCCCTGTTTACCCATGCAGTCATCATGTTTTTCCTCAAAGCATTTGTAGCATAGAACCATAGATTTCAATTCTTTATACTAAAATGGTCTATTTCTACCCCCCTATTTTACATCAAACATGTCAAATCACGCCAATTTTTGGCATAAAAAATTGGAAAAATAATCAATTCCCAAAAATATCAGAATTTTGAGATTTACGCTTAATGGTTAAACCCCCCGATATTTTTTGACCGTTAGGCAGATTATGATTTTTTCAAAAATGGCTAATTTTAGGGGGGGTGTAACACTTGTGCGTACATATACAAGCCAATGGTCAAAACACCCCCATTACCCAGTAAGAGTTCCATTTTCTTTCCAGACCCTGAACAAAAGCTAAACCCTAGGTTTT
>CAZDTF010000181.1:0-2887 GCA_964508325.1 uncultured Nitrosopumilaceae archaeon
CAGGCACACACTGGAACAGGTAAGACTGCTGCATTTTCATTACCAATTTTACAAAACATTGTTCCAAAAGGAGGAATACAAGCACTAATTTTAGCTCCAACAAGAGAACTTGCAGTTCAAATTTCTGGTGAGATTAATAAATTTTCAAAGTACACTGGAATAAGAAATGTTACTATTTACGGTGGGCAAAGCATCAATGTCCAATTCAATGATCTTGACAGAGGTGTAGAGATTGTTGTCGCAACACCAGGTAGACTTATTGATCATTTGAAACGAGGTTCAATTGAACTGAATGATATAAAGTTTGTAATACTTGATGAGGCTGATACAATGCTTGATATGGGCTTTATTGATGACATTAAATTCATCTTAGATCTAGCTCCTGAACGTAAAATAACCGCCCTCTTTTCTGCTACAATGCCAGCAGAAATCCTCAGACTTGCGGAAAAATACATGAGACATCCACAACAGATCTTCATAGATGCTGATGACTTGAGCGGAGAGGGAATAGATCAAGCATTTCTTATCATTAGGGACCGCGAAAAAACTGATTATTTAATGAAATTCATTAAAGAGAATAAGAATGGTCAAACTATAGTATTCTGCTCTACAAAAGATAGAACAAGACGGGTTGCACATGAACTTACCAAGGCAAACTTTAACGTTGTAACAATTCAGGGAGATTTGTCACAATTTAGACGTGATAAATCAATGTTCCTGTTCAAAAAAGGGAAAGCTGACATTCTAGTGGCTATCGATGTTGCTGCTAGAGGAATAGATGTACCGGAAGTCGCACTTGTAATAAATTATGATGTTCCAAATCAAGATTTGGTTTACTTTCACAGAATTGGACGAACTGCAAGAGCCGGTGCTAAAGGAAGGGCAATTACGTTAGTATCTTATTCTTCAGTTGGAGATTTCAGAGCAATAGCTCGACAAACAAAAGTACAGATGACCGATCTTAATAAAGAACTAGGAATTGAAGTAAAAATCCCAGACACATTAAAAAGAGAAACTGGTCATAGAGGATTTGTGGGAAGTCGTAGATACACCGGAAGAAGTCATTATGGTGGTGGAGGCCGTAGATATGGGGGAAGATCTGAACATGGCGAAAGACATTCTGGCGGCGGTAAACACTATTACGGTTTAAGAAGCAGATGGTAAAAAACCCAAATAATCGGTCAATATATTTAGGGATGTTATGATTAATTAATTTAGATAAAAATGGAAAAAGCAAAACCTGTAAATGCAAAAACTTGGCAGACTGAAGTAATCAACTCACAGATCCCAGTATTTGTCGATTTTTGGGCAGAGTGGTGTGGTCCGTGTAGAATGGTCAGCCCAGTAATTGAAGAGCTTGCTGGTGAATATGCTAGCAAAGTCAACTTTGTCAAAGTAAACGTGGACGAAAACAACGAGCTCGCCTCAAAATATAATGTCTTTAGTATACCCACGCTTGCTATATTCAACAAAGGCGAAGTAATTGCACAGCAAGTAGGAGCAGCCTCAAAGGCATCTTACAAAAACATGATTGATAAAGCACTCGAGAGAGTCTAGCCATAAAAACTAAACCCCGAATTTTTTAATCTAAAATAATTAATAACGGTCAACGCAACTTTTTACATGTCATTTGGAGAGGTAGATACCCTTAACCTACTTTTTGATAAACTTCAGAATCTTCTAAATGATTCACAAGGATATTACGAATCATTTCTTGATGCTAATACAGTTTACAAACAAGGAAAGATGTCAGACAAAGAGTTTTTTGAAAAACTTGGAGACTATGTTGTTGCATATTCAGCATTAGAATTCCTTGCAGTAAAAGTAATTTTTGAATTGAAAAAATCACTTGATAAGATTACGGGTGGTTCAGCACCAAGAGTCACACAGGTAACTGGTTCTACACCTATGGGAGGATATGGTACTAGTCCACCACCTTCTCACATTTCATCTGTAACGATACCTGGACCTGGTAGACCACCTTCAATAGTTTCTGCTGCTACAGCGTTTAGTAACCCAGGAACTCTTCCACCACCTGATCCTAGTTTGATTCCAAGATCTACGGTTAGTGGATCAAGCTGCTCTTCTTGTGGAACGCAATTAAAATCAACAGCAAAGTTCTGTACTAAATGCGGCAAGAAAGTTTAGCAGTCTAGATAGGAAAAATTATAGAATAATAAACTTGGAATATGAAAAATTTGTCAGTCTTGATTTGCACCGCATTGAGTGCAAAATTTTGCATTCAATGAGAGCTTAAAACCACACTCTGGACAAAATTTTGTGGTAGATCCAGTCTCTGTTTGTATACTTCCATAGATTCCTCCGCCAACTGATTTTACAGCGCCTGTTGGAACAAACATGTCATCATCAATAATTGGTACCGGCACAAAATCCTTATCCTCAACAAAAATCATTATTCTAGGCATTGTCTGACCAGGATTTTTAGGATCTGGTACTATGTCACCAAGCCATAATGCGAATCTTGTTAGTGTAAGCTCTGGTGTAGAAAAGGTCAATGTATGATTTGACATATATTCTTCAGCAGCAGCTTTACCATTGAATACTTTCATTATTTGCATTATTACCTGTAGCCGTATATTGTTTTTTGTTTATTTTCTGGGTTAATAGGTCCAATTTATGGAAAACAGATTTTATCTAATGGATGAAAGCAAAGTATTATCCAAAAAACAATTTTTCAGTGATTGTGGGTGCGAATTTCTGCAATTAAGGTAAAAAAAGGAATCCATCTGAAAAGCAAAGGAATGCTTTCCCAGTAAAATACCATCAAAGGGATCGCAAATGGGTTGGTTGTAATTTTTTGTTTAACATAACAAAACAATGAAGAGAAAGGTTTTAATCAGTGTAAATTACCAGTTTTAACGAATTG
>CAZDTF010000182.1:0-2885 GCA_964508325.1 uncultured Nitrosopumilaceae archaeon
TAGATACAAGTAATTCTATGCAGGTAAGAGATTCATTTAAAATAATAGAACCAAAAGTTGCAAAATTAGCTATCATTTTAGCAAAGCTTGCAATAAAATTCAAAGATACTCCTGCGGTTGGAAGAACTCATGGACAGCACGCAAGTATCATAGCATTTGGTTTAAAATTTGCAAATTGGGCTTCTGAGATGTCAAATCACGTAGACAGAATTGAAGAATGTAAAAAAAGAGTTTTGATCTGCAAAACTTTGGGTGTAGTAGGTACAGGTTCTCTGATGGGTTCAAAAGCACTTGAGGTTCAAAAAAGAATTGCAAAAAAACTCTCTTTGTATCCTGCGGATGTTACAACACAGATCATAGCGAGAGAGAAATACGCAGAATATGTGTTTTGCAATGCGTTAATTGGAGCAACATTAGAAAAAATAGCTGTTGAAATACGAAATCTTCAAAGAACAGAAATTGGAGAAGTTGCAGAGTCTTTTAAAAAAGGCCAGATGGGAAGTAGTGCTATTCCTGTAAAAAGAAATCCTACAAAAAGTGAACGTGTTACATCATTATCAAAAATATTGCGAAGTCAGATCAACATATCGTTTGAAAACATCCCGTTATGGCACGAAAGAGACCTTTCGAATTCAGCAAATGAGAGATTTACCATTCCCACCAGTTCTATTTTGCTTGATGAGATGTTAGAGACAATGACCAAAATTATTTCGGATCTTTATGTAAACACGGAAAGGATCAGAAAAAATACACAGATGACAAAAGGGCAGATTTTTGCAGAATTTGTGCTTGACGCATTAATCAAAAAAGGAGTCTCGCGATTAAGCGCATACAGAGATATCCAGAAAGTAGCTTTTGCAGCTTCTGATGCAGACATAGAGTTTTTAGATGCAGTAAAAAAAGATCCTGCCATATCATCACACCTTAACACCAAAGAAATAGAAGAAATTTTTGTTCTAGAAAATCACTTGGGCGCTGCAGATAAGATAATCAACAATGTCTACAAAAAAGTACAAAAGACATGTTCTAAATTTATTTGATCTTCATCAGTGTTTTATGGATAAGTGAACCGTATTGAAAAGCTTTTTTACGTTTATTTGAAGACATTTCAGGAACTCCAATTTTTAAGGCAAGTTCTCGGATTATGTGCTTCCGCAAGAGATCATCAGAACCATGTATTTTATACTTAAGTGGAATTTTATTTGCAAAATCGATGAAATCCTG
Source organism: uncultured Nitrosopumilaceae archaeon (assembly GCA_964508325.1). Taxonomy (GTDB): domain Archaea; phylum Thermoproteota; class Nitrososphaeria; order Nitrososphaerales; family Nitrosopumilaceae; genus TA-20. Next base: position 1,225 of record CAZDTF010000182.1, read on the forward strand.
TGAAAGAAATGGTTGTATCAGCACAACTGCAAATTGAGAAGCAACTAAATTCACTGCTTTCATCATTTTTATTTCATTTTCAAGTTTTGATTCCATGAGTTTCATCACATGAGGTTCTCCCAATTTTATTGCATTTCTATATGCATTATAACCACAGAATAACTCATCTATGCCGTTTGCAGTAATTACTTTTTTTATATCATAATGTCTTGCTAGTTTAGACACATAATAAAACGCAATACAGTTTTCAATCCAAGATAAATTATCTGTTTTAATTATTTTTTTTATTTCTTGTAAAATTTTTGGAAAAGTTATTAATTTTATTTTTTCAATTTTATGATCATATCCAAGTATTTTGGATATTTCCTGTGAAAACATTACGTCATGAGAGTCTTCAAATCCGATGGTTAACAGAGTTATATCATAACCAAGATCAGTACAAATTTTTGCAAGGAGAGTACTATCTACGCCGCCAGAAAAAGCTATTCCAATTTTTTTGTCATTAACAGTTCTTTGGACAGATTGGATAATCTGAGTGTGAAGCTCAGATACAAGATTAGCCATTTTGTATAGATAAAAAAAACCATCCTAAGTGAGTTGCGGTTATTTTGACAGTTAAATAACAGTCTTACCAATTGATAATCATGACAATGACAAAGTTGTCTGATGAACAGATAAGAAAAGAATTGGCAAATTTGCCTGGATGGAGTGTAATAAATGGAAAACTTCACAAGGAATTCACTTTCAAGAGTTTTATTGAGGCGTTTGGGTTTATGACAACTGCTGCATTACATATAGAAAAGATGAATCATCATCCAGAATGGTTCAATGTTTATAACAAGATAAAGGTGGATCTTGTAACTCATGATGCTGGCGGTATAACCCAGAATGACATCAACCTTGCAAGAACTCTTAATTCCTTATCATAACATGCCTCACAGAGAATAAGAGTCATAATTTTTTATTTGGATTCTGTACAGAATTTATATACAGAAGAATACCAAATTTTCTAAAATGGCAAGCGGTTCAGCAGTTTTGGATTCTGATTTCAGATATACTGATAGAAAAGGCAATCTTTTGAGAACCAGGACAGAGCTCTCAATTGCAGAAATGCTCTCCTTTTTAGATGTAGAATATGAATATGATTATAAATTAGCTCTTAAAGATGGAAAAAATGTTTTAGTAGATTTTAAAACTGAAAAAGGATTCATTGAAGTAATAGACAATGATAAAGACATTATAAAATACAAAGAGTTGAAAAATAATTTTCCAGATAAAAATATAATTGCAATCGGGCATCCAAATTATGCAGCAAGGATAAAAGAACTTGACGATGTAATACTTTACAAAACAAAAGAAGTACAAACCGGATCCATATTCATCGAAGATCCATCATTTGCGTTTGATTATGCACACATTCTTCCTCTAGTTGAAAAATGCTCCATACTTCATGGTCATACTTCTTCTGTAATGGTTGAGCTAGTGGGAGAAATGAAGAACAATCTACTAATCGATTTTGGAGAAGCAAAAAAAATCATAAAAGAAATAATCTCAATTCTAGATCATAAATTTTTCATAAATAAAAAATATCTTATAAAAGAGGATAACATTAACTAAAAAATTACTTTTGATGGTCAAAAAGTTAAATTTGATTTACAGTT
>CAZDTF010000183.1:0-885 GCA_964508325.1 uncultured Nitrosopumilaceae archaeon
CAAATTTGCCCGCATTTTCTATTCGTTCCACTCTTTTGCTTAGAGATCTTAGCTCGTTTAGCAGCTCGTTTTCAATATCACTGTCTTCAGATCTCTGACTAGAAGGTTCTTTCTTAATTGGAATGGATTGTAACAAGTTTTCAAGGTAATTTTTATCAGATAAATAAAGATATTTTCCTTCAGAGACCCTGTTTAGGATATATTCTAACCTGTCACGATCTCCTATTCCTGATTCTATCAAAGAATTAATGGATTTAACCACATCATACGACATGCACGTCACATCCTTTCAAATTACTATTGGATAAGCAGTATGTCTTAAATAAATACACACATTTTTACCCCAGGTACTACATCTTTAAGCGCTTAATTGGTAGGAACAAACAATTGCATCAATTTACCACCATGGAGGCAGTTTTCCACTTTCGGTCACATGTTTATTGTATTGAAGACATAGTCTGTAAGAATCAAATATTTGCCAAAAAAAGATTCCCAAATAACCTACTAGTGGTATTATCCCAAATGAATGTAATATTGATTGAAGATTAGATAGATTTTGTAACACTGTATTAGCTAAGAAATATCCTGACAAACCAATCAAAACAAAGGAAGCCAACAGTATCCCTACGCCTTTCGGTATTTTTGCCAAATACATATGACTAATTCCGGAAAATCCGATCAATCCTAAAACAATAGAAAGAACCAAAGAAATCTTTTCATTTTTGGGTTTTATTTTTTTAAGATCATCCGTCATGCCAGTTTCTTGATGTTGCTCAATCTTTTGAAAATGTTTTTCATGTTCCATTTCTTGCTTTTTTTCTATTTTAATTTGAGTTTTATTTTCTTGTTCTAAATTGCCTAGCTTTTCATGCAGACTCCTAATCT
>CAZDTF010000183.1:985-2861 GCA_964508325.1 uncultured Nitrosopumilaceae archaeon
CTTTTCGTAATTCTTCTACTAAATCATGTTGAATCTTTGATTCTTTGATCTCCTGCGTAATTTTATCCACTGTTTTTTGACAAATCAAAACATTTGCATCAACATCTTTAATTTTAGATACTACGGAATTTAGTATGATTTTTTCTTGTTCTACATTGCCTAGCTTTTCATGCAGACTCCTAATCTCTTTTCGTAATTCTTCTACTAAATCATGTTGAATCTTTGATTCTTTGATCTCCTGAGTTATCTTTTCCATATCTGAATTGTATTTTGCCTTCATGATCTCATTTATCATTTCTTTAACGGGCGTAGGAATTTCTCCAATTTCCGATTCGATGTTTGTTAAATTAGGTCCCTCAAATCTAGCTTTATTTAATGAGATGATATAGGTTTTTTCAAATAAATTTGTTGAAGAGTTTTTTTCATTAATTTTTGTCATATTGACTTCTGATCTCCAAAATTAGTTCATTTTTTATTATAAACCAATTTGGGCAATAGAAATACCATTTCTGTGTATAAAAAACTATTCTGCCAGAATTGGAAATGTAAAGACTTCTAATCCTTTCCAATAAATTTGTATATTCAAACTATCGAAATAACCTCGATTTCAATAGACCATTACCTAATGTCATGTTCTTAATAATGTATTTTGAATAACCGAATTTGTTAACTAGAATTATTTTAGCGAAAATGCTAACATAATATTGACCTAGTTTCTTTTTAGCTTAATTGTAAACTCTGTGTCATGCCTATAGAAATAAACAGAATAAACAGAGAATGCCCACAATGCAAAAACTCTACTGTGTTTAACACTGGTAAGAGTTATTTCTGTGGTAAATGTTTGAGCACAATTCAAATGGCTTAATTATTAACTCCTTTACTTTTACTTACATGCAATGGAAGTTAGAACGAGAAGGAGATTATTTTAGAATCTATGATGAGAAAAAAAATATTGCAGGATACTTTGCACCGGAGTACGGAAATATATTTCCAGAAGAAAAGATTGATGAGGTAATAGAGGAAATGCATCAAAAACATGAAAAAATTCTAGGAGGATATCTGTTGCTTCCAATGGTGAAATTCGGAATTTTTAGCCTTGATAACGAAATTGATCTAGACTTTCTTGAAGCACGAATAGATGAAGTAAGAGACAGGATTATCTGGTGGCATAAATTTATTGCATCTCAAAAAAATCAAAACCACAAAATTCGTGTGTCTCATACTGATCCAGATATGCTAAGTATAACTTTTCCAATCTCATTTAATACGCCGCTTCCTTTAGAAAAAAACACTCTTCTTGAGGATCTCAGACCAACGCTTGATTCTCTGAACAATCAAGGTCTACTGTAGTGTCTTTTTAATACAGGAACTTAACCTGAATTTGCTTTGGCATTGTTGAATGAATCAAGAGCCCTTGTTTCGTATTCAAATGATCGGCTTAAGAGTTCATCGGATCTTAACTTTGTAGAGTTGTCTCCTGTTTGAATCCAATCTTTTAGGAGTTTGTCACTTTCAATCTGTGATTGAGTAGAGAGTTTGAATAATTCCAAAGAGGGAATAAACGTTTCTGGGGTTTTTAGTGCATTGTATTTTGATAAGATGTCATTGAGTACAATAATGTGTTTGTCTGATATTTGTAATATTTCGTCTTTTGTTATGTTGCCTTTTTGATATTGAGATACTTTTGCATCATATGTGGCAGTTTCATCTCTAAGTTCACTTTGAATTTGAGCAAGATTGTCCCCAAACCTCTGGCCGGAAATTTTTGCTTGATCTAGATTATAGCTCAATATGATCACTAGACTAATTACTATTACTCCTGTAACAATGGCAATCTGTGTTTTTCTCTTTGGGTTTGGGGCTTACTTTTTCTTCA
>CAZDTF010000184.1:0-2842 GCA_964508325.1 uncultured Nitrosopumilaceae archaeon
AACAATCTAGAGCAAGAAGATAGATGGTTACAAAGCAGATTACAACAGATCGTACTTGAAATTACATCAGCAATGGAAAAAATGAGATTACGTGAGGCCCTACACTATGTGCTATATGAATTTGATTCAGATATACAATGGTATCTAAAGAGAACAGAGGCAAAGAATAGAAAAGACATCACTAGTACCTTGCATGAAATTTGTTCTGCAAGAGTTGCGATGCTTTCTCCTTTTGCACCACATATTGCTGAAGAAATGTGGGAGAAATTAGGAAAATTGGGAGTAGTTTCAAAGTCATTGTGGCCATCAGTTCTTGAAGGTAAGATTGATGTGGCAGCGCTTCAGTCAGAAAACCTCCTCAAATCAACACTAGAAGATATCAAAAACATTCTTAAAGTAACTAAAATTTTACCAAAACGAATCATCATTTATACCTCTGATTCATGGAAGATAAAAGCCTACCAAAAGATTCTTTCAAGTGTTATCAAGGGTGAGATGAATATAGGAGCATTGATAAAATCTCTAATTGCAGACAAGGATACAGAAAATGTAAAAAAGGATCCAGACTTTGTCAAAAAGACTATCAACGACATATTATCAGAACCTGTTGAATCAAGAGAATCCAAGGCAAAGTCAGGTCTTGTGGAGGAGAAAAAAATTCTTTCTGAGTTAGGGTCTCTTGTACAAAAGGAATTTGGTGTCGAAGTAGAAGTATTCACAGAATCCGATCCACAAAAGTATGATCCCAAAAACAAGGCACGTACTGCAAGACCATTCAAACCTGCAATATTGATAGAATAGAATTAAGAATCAGAAAAAATACTGCACATCCTTTTATTAGGTAATTTTAGAATAAGCTCCAATTGAAAATAGCAGTTGTTGGCATCGGAGTTGCAGGCGGGTATCTTCTAGGTAGATTGAAAAAGGAACACGAGGTAGTAGGTTTCGAAAGATCAACACAAGAAAATCATGATTCCATATGCGCATGGGGCACTACCCGTGGACCAATGCAAGAATTTTCCAAAAAATGCGAACTTGATTTTAATGATTATGTAATTCATGATGGAAAAAACATGTACATTGACATGAATTCGGAGAGATTCAACATAAAATTGATGGGTCTTTGTACCTATAACAAAATTGGTCTCATTAAAGACATGTCAAAAGGATGCAAGATTCATTATGGTACCACTCCAAAGCTTGCAGACTTAGAATCAGAGTTTGATCTTATAATTGATGCAACTGGTTTTTACAGAATGTATCTTCCAAGACTTTCTAAAGATTTTCACCTGCCTACATACCAGTACAAGGTAGAGTATGAAGATAGAGTGCCATTTGACGACTTTTACCTCAAACCATTTTCTTCAATTAGTGGATATTTTTGGTACTTCCCATTGGGTAAGAAACTTGCTCATATTGGTGCAGGTGATAAGAACAGAAAACATGTGGAAGTAACTGATACATTTTTTAAAAAATACGGTGGAAAAATACTCAAAACAGTTGGAAGACCAATTCGTCTTGCCACACCTGATATGTGTGAACCATTCTATCATGGAAAAGTTGTTGGTGTCGGGGAATCAATTGGAACAGTTTACCCACTCTTAGGAGAGGGCATCATACCAAGTATGACCTGTGCTAACATATTCATTGAAAATATTGGAAATAATGAAAGATATAGGCAACAGGTGCTTGAAAAATTTGCCATATATTCAAAGGTACTTGCATTTGTAAGAAACAAGATGGATAGTAAGTTTAGTACTATAAAGCACTTTGCAGATCTTATTGCAATCTATAGGTACATGAAAAAAAATGAGCAGCGGTTTGGAATGGAAATCAAAATGACAGATATGATGAAAGTTGCGAAGGCCTAGAATTCCATAGTAACATATCCAAAACCTTCTCGTACTGTTCTGTTTGAATTCATATTGTAATCATATATTATTTTAGAATATTCCAAAAGGACACTTTTCATTTCATCAATTGATTTTGAAAGATAAAATCCTGGACAGTCTCCCGTAAACTGAAAGCTTGCATGGACACGAGCTCTTCCTTTTTCATTTTCAAGCCAAGATGAAAATGGATAGAGGTAACAGACTCCAGGCCTATTTGGATGTAATCCACAGTAACCTTTATCATCCAAAAATCTACAGGAGATATGAGTTCCATCATCTGCTTCGGTCTCATCTTTTTTTCGCTTTAGGTTTATCATAGTCATTATGATACCATTTCCAGATGGGCCTCTTTCTTCCCAAGTAGCAGTGTTAGTTTCATTTTTTATAAAATCTGAAATTTTTTGGTACTTTAATCCCTTTCCAATTGTAATTAGATCATTTGATGTAAGTGGCAATCTACCTTGCCTCTCACAACAATTATGACAATCAGGCCAATAACACTTCCAGAGAATGTATCTTTCTTCTTTTGCAAGATAAGGAATATGAAAGACAACATCTTTTACTTTGATTGCAAAATCAGAAACATCGCCTCTACTTCCTAGTATAAAATCCCGTATGATTGGATTTATGTCCCAATTTTTAGATAAAAGTTCAAGTGATTCCTCAAGTTCCTTTCGTATCAACTAATAAATTACAAGCACAGCTTTGAACGATATTAATGTTAAGGGATAAAGGCAAGTATGCATCTGCCACTGAAAACAGACGATTTGTATGGGAAAAAGTGATGTGGTCATTGATTTTAGAATTAAACAGTATTAGTTTTACTACAATGCAATACAAAAAAAAGCGTGATGCAGTTTGTAAAGATTTTGGAATACCATCGTCAAAAATTGCTGGTGGTTTTGTATCACTTTTGTTAAAAGGAATTCTTTACAAAGAAAATGATCTTT
>CAZDTF010000185.1:0-2800 GCA_964508325.1 uncultured Nitrosopumilaceae archaeon
CATACAAAATTGTGTGATCATGATTTTTAAAATTTATTTTATTAGAAAGTTTTGTAGTTAGGTGTACTGCAATTTTATAAACTACTTTCCACATTATGCTGTTTGGATTAGATTCGAATGTTCTAATTAAAAAGTCGCAGAGCCCTGTCAAGTGTGGATGAGTGTGCTGAAAATATTTAATGATGTCATCTTTTGAATTTGCAATTATATACTTTGCATGTTCTATCATTTCTTTGCTTGTAACATATCCTGTTTTTCCAATAGAAATTTTTCCTTTCTGCATAGCATATATTATATCATCTAATGTATTTTCAGAGTCAATTAGATTGATGCATCTTCCCAATGTCGTTACAACATGAGAATCGCTTCCTGCTATTTCGATCATTTTGTTACTCTTTGCAAAATGTGATGCGCGTAAATTCGAATATCTATCAACATTATTACTGTTAAAAACCTCTATTAGATCACAAAGGATTGCTTGTTCACGTAAGCCGTTACTTAGAGCAAATGGATGCGGAGCAGATGATATGGCTCCTTGCGATTTAATCTCGTCTAATATTTCTTCAATGGGCTGACCTGACTTTATCGTTTCCGAAATTCCATATGTGATAATATGCATTCCGTTATCGGTTGTGATCTCTTCTGCAGGGTAAATTTGAAGATCTTTGAACTTCTCATGGTTTTCTTTGTATTCAAGTAAGGCTGAAAATCCATCCAAAGTATTATGATTTGTGATAAAAAAGGCATTCAAACCGATCTTATGAGCTTGCTGTATTTGTTCAGAAATACTTATTCCACAATCATATTGTGTTTCTTTAAGCCCAAGCTGAAAGTTAGAGAACTGATTGTGGCAATGTAATTCTACTTTTAAAATACTCAACGTCTATTCGTACTGCTTATTTTACAATATATTCTTTATTTTCATTGCTCAAAATGTTCAGGTTATCTGAAGAGATCTTCAGATTTTGATCTAAGTAGTTCGTTTATGTCGCTTGAAGAATCACCGAATTTGTAATTTCTTATTATTGCAATTGGCGTATTGAGAGATTTGCCCATTACTAATTCAGATGCAGAGCACAGCTCATCTACAATTGCAATTTCAGTAACATGAAGAGTTCGTCCAAAGGTATCTTTTGTTCCAACATAATTAGAGATTGCAGAAATTCCGGACAACCCTATAGCGCAGTTTATTTGACCCATTCTAAATGGTCTGCCGAATGTGTCTGAGATTATCACAGCAACATTCTTTCCCGTTTTTTTCTTAATCTTCTCTCTTAGGTTTCGCGCTGATGCGTTTGCATTTTTTGGTAACAATGTAACATATCCCTGTTTGACGTTGCTTTCATCAACTCCAGCGTTTGCGCAGACATATCCTTGAAATGTTTCAGATATCATTACACCATTATTCAATCTCACTATACGTTTTGATTCGTCAAGTATTTTTTGAACAACTCTTGGGTCTTTTCCATAATCACTTCCAATACCTACTGCAAGAATAGAAGGTATAATTGATGATAATTGTACAGTACGCCCTTCCTGTTTCGATATTATTTTTTGTGTTACAATTAAAATATCATTGTCTTTTAATTCTGGTGTTGATGTAGAAGATAAAAATAAATCAGAGATATCATCATTTTGTTCTACTTCTTTATCTATCTTTACTGGAATTATTTCTAATGACATCTGTGAATTCTATTGTCTTAGCGTTTAAAATAATATCTGATTATGCCATGGTTTGTAATTCAAGTTTCATTCCGAAATGTTTGTTAATAACATCAATTAACAGTGAGAGATCCTTTTCTTCTAGAGTCACAGTAGCTAGGTCTTTTACAATATCTTGAGCCCTAAATGCCACGCCAAGACCGCATATATTGAAAAGTTTAATGTCATTTGCACCATCTACCACGACTACAATGTCCTTCTTTTTTTCTTTCCACTCATTGATTTTGATCATAGCAGATTTTGCCTTGTCAGAATCTACGTGTATTACTACACCATCCAATTTTCCATCCTTGAAGACAAGTTCGTTTGAAAAAACATAATCAAGATCTAATTCTTTTTTGAGCCGGTCTGTCATTATACTAAATCCTCCTGAAACGGCAAGTAACTTCCATCCAGCTCTCTTAAGCGCACGGCATGCTTCTTTTGCGCCAATCATAATTGGAAGGGAGTCAGCAATCTCTTTACAAGTGCCATAACTTATTCCCCTAAGAGTGTTAATCCTTGTTTTGAGGCCTTCTTCCCAGTTTATTACACCTTCAATTCCCTTTCTAGTAATCTCCCAGATTTCGTCTTGCTTGTTTATTTTTTCAGCAAGTATAGGAAGATATTCTGCGTCAAGCAAAACGCCTTCAACATCAAAAATTGCTAACAACTAGTTTCTGTTTGACAACAGAAATCTAGATTATATTAAGTTTGATAGATCTATTTTCAACAAACCACTAGCAATATATTTCGCAATTTCGGAACGACTGCATGGGTGATCTTCCACATAAATACGAAGTTACTATTAAGACCGCCACTTCAAAATATAGGCTTCCAGACAATATAAAAGATGAGTTAAAAGCTTCCGGTATGATGGATGAAAAAGGCAAATTAAAATTGAAGGGCGTTAGTCCAAAAATGCTCAAACGGATGAAGGAGGAAGCTGTGGACTGTCCAGTTTTTAAAACAGAGATAGGATTTGTTCAATGCTTTGTTTGCCCAAATTTTCAAAGTAGGATAACTGGAAAAGTATTATGCAAGGGCGACCCACTCTAAAGACCAGAAAGCTCATTAGTACATATCCCAAACTGATGTA
>CAZDTF010000186.1:0-2796 GCA_964508325.1 uncultured Nitrosopumilaceae archaeon
ATACTCAAAAATTGAAACGTAGTTTATCTGAATAGAACGGCCGATTTTTCTGAAAGTAAATCCTCAAGTGGAGTAGGAGACATCACTGACTGTAACTGTTTTGTAGATATTCTAAATTCTTTTTTTAAAAAACCAGATCTATTTTTTGGAAAAGTGATAGGCGTTATAATATGTTCCAATTCTGAATTCAATTGTTCAAGGGAAGATTTTTTTCCAATTGTTATTAAAATAAAATTTTCCCCCCTTTTCATGCCTACTTTTTGAATTGCGTCGTTAATTTGCCTCGTACAAGCAAACCGCATTAAAATGTCCGTTTCAAGTTTGTTGGAAAGCATGGTGCCGGTTTTTTGAGCTACAAGAGAAATTGTGATTATTTTTTTTGCATGTTCCAAGTTCAGAATATAAGTAGATCTTAGGCCTTGAATTATCAAATCCATATGTTTTTGACGTAAATCTTCAAGAAATTTTATTGGATCATCCAAGTCATTTTTTATTCCTATCAGCTCTATTCTAGATTTGAATATGTTAAACCATATTCTTCCTGCATTCCCACCATGAATTACAGGGATTATGCTAACCACATCTCCATCTTTAAGAACAGTTTCTAGTCCCTCCAAGGTAGAAGAATCAACATTGTTAATTGCAATTAACATATTTTTTACATCTAATTTTGGCAAGTTTTTTGGAATCCTTTTCTGAAGGAGTTCTATTAGTTTGGAGACAGTCATGGAGCCATACTCGATTTCTAATTTATCTGTAGAAAAGGATTTTTTTGCTCCTCCTAGAAGTATTATTGTTATCATTAGTTGAACGTAGACTATTGCCTATATTGAATTTCTGATTTAAATTGTCAAGGCCAGTAGAGGTGTAAAATTAATTGAGTATTTCTTCTTGCAGTCCTTCTGACTCGTTGGATTCTGCTGCTTCTATTCTTTGAGCTTCTTTTTCATTTTGCTCTTCAATCTCACGTTTAATGTAAGTTGTAATGTATCCTGCAATCTCATTTTTGAGTCCTTTAGATCTAACAATAGCAATTTGATCGAGTACTTTTTTATTTTGTGCAAAATCAGTTCCGAATTTCTCTTTATAGATAGCTAAGACCTCTGTTGAAATTCGTTTGATTCTGTTCACGTCATCGATTGGCAATAGGGGTTTTTTATACCTATACACCAAGATAGTGCTTGCAATTTTGTTCTATTTGGTTTGAAATGTCATAATACGTTGTGCGCAAAACTTTTGCGGCACAAAATACGACACTTGGAAGAAAGGCAATCTGTCCTACTTTAAATCCAAAACACCGTGAAAATTTTACGGGCCCGTCTGTTTCTACTAGAATTCTTTCTGGATCAGTTTCTGAAAGCAAAACTTGTTTATCTTTTGCATATAGCATAGCAGGTCCATATGAAACAAAATATTCACGTTCCATTACTGTGCCTAATTGTTTTTTACTACCTGCGAACCAATGCAGCAAAATACCAGAAATGGAATAAGATGACAATATAGCAAGTACTTCCTCTAATGTTCCTCTAGAATGAACAGATATTGGTTTTTTTAGTTTTTCAGCTAATGATAGCATTTTATGGAAAATTAGTTCTTGATTTTTGAAACCAACTTCATCTGTAACATATGTTTTGTCAAGTCCAATCTCACCAATTCCTGAAACATATTTTGAATTTTCTTCTATTAGATTAACAATAGGTTCTAAATCATTTGAAGATGCTTTCTCAGGATGAATGCCTACAAAAGGTAATATCAGATTACTTTTCTTAACAAGATCAAGTGTTTTTTCCGAACTTTGAAGATCTACAGATACACAACAAGCTCGTATTTTCAATTTATCCATACATTTAAGAATTAATGGCATGTCTTTGGAAAATTCATCATCAGAAAGATGAATGTGTGCATCAGTAAGCCAGCTCATGAGAAACCTTTGTTTTTGTCCTTAAAATAGTAACACACAAAATCTGGATAAACCTGTTCTAGTCTGTAGAAATCGATTCCTGCGTAGGTTTTTTTCCACTTGAAGTCTTTTATGAAAGTTAAGAAAAATCATCACATGACATCATCGGAGTTTGGTCTTTCTGCAATGTATCGTATTTTAAAAAAATCAGGAGCGGAACGAGTAAGCGATGAATCGGCGGATGAATTGAGAAGAATTCTAGAAGAGATCGGAGTTACGATAGCGAAAAACGCTGTTGAAATGTCTATACATGCTGGAAGAAAGACCATAAAAGCTGAAGATGTTAGACTTGCTGCAAAACAGTTTGCAAAATTCTGATCTAAAAGATTTAATTGTTCATTGAAAGCTTTTTTGAGTGCGGTGAGGTGGCAGAGCGGCTATGCGTTCGCCTGTAAAGCGAATCTATAGGGGTTCGAATCCCTTCCTCACCTTTTATTATATCATAATAACCAACTTCTCTAAATACACCAATTTCTAATCATGCTAGTTTGACGGAAAGATCTAACGGCCTATTGGAATTCATTCCCGGAGCCCGTCCTGTTTTGCAACAAATTACAAACGGACACCCCTTAGAAGGTTTTGCACAAAATATTCGAAATAGCATAAGAGAGTATTCGGAAGATGCACAAAGTGAGGTAGAAAAAGGGCGTAACTTTCTTCATTGGGTACTCACTAGGGTTTTTGAAGCAACCCAAGATGATGCCACTGATGCCATAATAGATGGCGCAAATGATCTTGGCATAGATGCATATCTTCCAGTTGATTTTTCTGATGATAAAATATACCTTTTCCAATCCAAATATGGCACTTCCCATTCCATGGAAGCTATTGTCAAA
>CAZDTF010000187.1:0-2761 GCA_964508325.1 uncultured Nitrosopumilaceae archaeon
TTGTTTGTTGAAACTCTCTAAGGTATTTTTATACGATGAACCTTCAGTGCCTGAAATATTGATAAACAAACTAGGGGAATTTATAAGAAAGACGTTTTGCGTCGAAGTAGAAATAAGAGAGAGGTTTTTTACTTTCTTTAAAGATTCGACTAAAATTGCTTATGACCTAGCGGCGTCAAAAATTTTCAACCCACTAGTTCCTTTTGAAATACATATACCTACATCTGATGAAATAATATTAGAAGAAAATTCATTTACAAATTTTACAAACAAAAACAACATTGTAATGTACGATGGGTTTGAAATTAAACAAACTATTGCTAATGCAATACCCCAGTCAGAATCACAAGCAGACAAATTTCATCTTATTTGCACCGATAAGCTCACGTGTACATATGATTATGATAATTATAGATACCATGGAAGAGCTGTAATTTGTTCAAATCCAGCAATCATATCTACTACAGGCATAATTGAAGCCCCCGCCAAACCTCGTGAATATTATCTACAAATGTTTGAAAATATGGCACAAGGACTAAATTTAGACGTGATAAAAAATCAATTCAAAGGAAAGTATCTAGAGTATCATGATCTGAGATTGAGTGAGATAATCAAGGGATATGCGATGCAAGCATTATTTTATTATTTAACTGGCCAATCATTTTGTGAATCAAAAGATTGTAAACTTTACAATGCTCATTGGCAAGAAGATCTTTTACACTCACAACTTACAATTAACAAGCTTTGTAACCAGCACCAAAAAATTCTAGACAGAATTGTCCAAAAATTATGAATAATTTAAATATGAACTTCAAGTGAGTTTTATCAGTGCAATCTGAAATCAAAGCAGAATCCAAAATACCTGAAACAAAGAGAAAATTCGATGTGATCATAATTGGTGCAGGACCAGCAGGATATACTGCTGCAATATATACATCACGTGCAAGACGCAATACCTTACTAATATCAGGTGTCTTACCTGGCGGTCAGTTAATGCTTACAACTGAGGTTGAGAACTATCCGGGATTTTCAGAGGGAATATTTGGTCCTGAGCTTATGGTGACAATGAAAAAACAAGCAGAAAGAATGGGTACTACCATCAAAGATGATGAAGTAGTCAATGTAGATTTCAGACACAAACCCTTCAAGGTTCTCACCTATTCAGAAGAATATGAAGCAGAGGCGGTAATAATTTGCACAGGTGCAAGCCCAAGAAAAATTGGTGCAAAAGGTGAACAAGAGTTTAGTGCAAAAGGCGTTTCTTATTGTGCCACTTGCGATGGACCGTTCTTTAAAAATCAAGACATAGTAGTTACAGGAGGAGGAGATTCAGCAATAGAAGAAGCCACATTTTTAACTAAATTTGGCAAAACAGTTCACCTAGTTCATAGAAGAGATACTCTCAGGGCAAGTAAAATAATGCAGGAACGTGCTTTTAACAATCCGAAGATTAAATTCCACTGGAATAAAGTTATAGAAGAAATTTCAGGAAACGAAAAAGTAAATAAAATAATTATCAAAGATGTATCAACTAATGAAAAACAGACATTAAATGTTGGTGCACTTTTTGTTGCCATTGGACATGAACCAAATACCAAGATATTCAAGGACCAAATTGAGCTTGATGATCTTGGGTATATAGTTTTAAAAGATCATACTAAGACTAGTGTAAATGGAGTTTTTGCAGCTGGGGATGTACACGATCATAGATACAGACAAGCAATTACCGCAGCAGGATTTGGTTGCATGGCTGCAATAGATGTAGACAAATATATTTCTGAAAATAGAAAATAATTAAAAATAAGATGCGACAGATAGATGCATTGCTTCTTTTAGAGCCTTATCAAATTGTTCTTCTGTAAACACTTTTTGTTGAGCATACAAGCTTCTGAATTTACGGCCATCATCTGCAAATATTCCAACCATACAACCTTTATCTAAAGAAAGTTTTTCCATTGCAGCATATACGGCTCCTGAAGATGGACCCACCAGAAGTTTTTCTTTCTCAAACAGCTTTACTACTGCTGCAAAAGATTCCTCATTGGTTATTGTCATCCAGTCATCTACAAGATTTTCACGTTTTTTGAATAAGACAGGTTTGTCTGACTCGACAAAATTACGTAATCCTTGAATCAAATGATTCTGCTGTGGTTGAACAGCAATTGTTTTAATTTCAGGATTTTGTTCCTTCAGATAAGCTGAGATTCCAGTTATCGTACCACCTGTGCCAACACCTGTAAAAAAGTGAGTTATTTTTCCTTCGGTTTGCTTCCATATTTCGGGTCCTGTTCCCTGGTAATGACCCATAAAATTTGCTTCATTTTCATATTGATTAGGCATGTAATAGATATCTGGTCTTGCAGAGGATATTGCTCTGGCAAGTGCGATACTTTGATCTGTGCCTGCTCCTACCTTGGGACACAAGTCGTCACTTGTTTGAAACAACTTTGCGCCAAGAGTTTCTATTATCTTCTTTGTTTCCTCGCTTGCTTTTTCAGGAATTACAATTTCCACTTTGTATCCTAATAGATTAGCAATTCCAGTTAACGCAATTCCAGTATTTCCAGATGTAGGTTCGATGATAATACTTTCATTCTTTTTTAAAATTCCACGTTCTTCTGCATCTTTTATCATCCAGTAGGCGGCTCTATCTTTTACAGAACCAAAAGGATTGTGTGATTCTAGTTTTGCATAGGAAATTACGTTTCCTAAAGAAATGGAGTTTAATTTTATAAGAGGCGTATTTCCAATTTTCTTTAAG
>CAZDTF010000188.1:0-2756 GCA_964508325.1 uncultured Nitrosopumilaceae archaeon
TTCTTTTAAGATAAAATCAATATTTTCTTCAGATCGTGCACTTGAATAGTCTTCAAGAAGATTCTTGTTTAAATCATAAAACGTATGGCCCCATTTGAATTTGTTTAACATTTCTTGTGCAATATCATCAAATTCCATAATAAACAAAGCACCGGCTATTGCTTCTGCGGTTGTAAGCTTGTTTAGTTTCGAATAATTAACTGGGTTGCCTGCAAAAAGTGGTGGTAGTTTTCTATGTATACCAGAAAATTTTTTTACAAATGTTTCGTGTGCAAATTCCCATGAACAATCAATTCCAGTTATAGAATTAGCAACAAGTCGATCATTTTTTAAAATTATTCTATCTGCAAAAGGATCTAAAATCAAAGTGTTTGATAAAGTATTTCTCACATTTTTTGCAATTCCAAATTTAACAAGCTTTGCAGCAGTACATTTTTTTGGATCATCTTGCCTGAACATCAAAACTTGTATTTGCATTACTGTTTTTTATGTGCAAGAGAAGTATAATAAACTACCAAAAAGTGGACCGTTGTTATTTAGACATGTAAGTAATCTGGTAGTAGAACCTAGATGGCTGGTCTTTCTTTATGATTTCTACATTCCATTGCCAATCTTGAATTATTCCATTTGCATCTGCTGGCAAGATTGTAAATTTCTCTAATCTAGCATCAGCACCAGTGTATCCAACCAAAAAGTTTTGGTTACCTATTTGGACTGTCTGGTATAATGAACCAGAACTTTGAGTTAAACCTGTAATCTTGCAATTAGAGTCTTGGCCAATCAAACATGTTCCGTCTTGCAAAGTTACTTTAAGGTTAACACTTAATTCATTACCTGGATTTACAAGTAACAACCCGTCAATCATTCTAGGATAGAAAGTACTATTTCCAATAGTTTTTTCTTTAAATGTTATTGGAATAAGCGAATCTGTTATCCTGTTTACTTTGTCAACTGTCATGGTATTTGAAAGAATTTGTTTCTTAATAGGTCCAATTGTACTTGGTACTACAGATGTAGTATACGTTGCATTTCCTTGCGGTGTTCCTTGTGTTGCATTTCCTTTAGTTGCGTTTACTGTGGGAGATACTGTTACAAGTGGTAATTGATTTACAATTTGGAATGGAGCACTAAACACGCCAAAGGGAACTTTGGCCATTATGGCATAGTTTCCTAGCTTTGCATTTTTAGAAATAGTATAATCATAGCTAAAAGAACTTGTTTGATCAAACGGTACTGTGGTTCTTGGCAATACACTGCCTATTTTGGATACGACCTGTCCTTCATTTATGGTTGTGTCATTTGCAAGACCAACAGAAATATCAACAGAGTTAATGGAAACTATGAAACTTGTTCTTCCAGTGATTAGGACCGTCTGTCCTGGAAGATATTTGTCACTGTCAGTTGTCAGAAGCAAAGAGAGCTTGTTTGATGATGTGGTAAATGGGTCAGTCACATTGAAGGTTGTAGTTGAAACTGCACCAAGGTAATTTCCATATATCTTGTATGTTCCAGTTTGAAATACGCCAGGGCGCAGATCAATTGACGTTTGGAATTGACCTCCTGCGTTTACCTGTGTCGTTGCTCTAAAGGCATCCTGGCCTGTGCTGGTATATACTACGAGGTTAACCATTGTATTTTGTTCACGCGCTGCTGCGTTAACTTGAGGTACTACCTGCCCAAAAACTTGGACTGTTTGAGTAGTGGTATAATCTGTTTTGTCTGTTTCAAAGAAAAATGGAGATAATTTTGTTTCTGATTGTGGATTTTTAGAAACTCCAAAGAACAGATCAGTGCTAGCATGGTTTGAGCCAATTGTTAGCCTGTAAATTCCAAATGTATTGGGATAGTTGTTTATGGTTACAACATTCTGTCTGCCAGAGTTAATTATAGTTGCAAGATTTCCTGATGTAGTAGGAGAGTTTGGTATGGTCCAGTCCCAAGAAAAGAATCCATTGCTTACCGTTAATGGGCTACTAATTATGTTGCCACTAGGTTGTGTTAATGTGATCGTATATGACGAGGTATCAACAGAGCTTGAGATTTTACCAGTAAGGTGAACTGTATCTCCAATGCCATAAACTTGCTTATCTGTATTTGCGACTATAGCCTGATTTCCTGTTACGAGTGGATCATAAACTGAAAATGATGTTGAAGTGGTTAATTTATTATATGTGGCTTTTAGTATGTATGTTCCTGGTTCAAATACACTACGGTATATTGTTTCTGTTATTTTGTAGTTACCGTTACTATCTGGATATGCATAAAATGTCAATGGCGCATTGACTACACCTGTTCCTATTCCTCCTGAAAGGTTTGGAGCTGTGTTAGCTTTTGATATAATAGCAGTTCCATTTCCACTTAATACTGAAATTACAAGACTTGTAGCTGTTGTTACCTGGTTTGATGCAATGTTACCAGAAATACTAACCTGATCGCCTATTGCATAAGAAGATTGATCAGTTGTTATGGACAGGGGTCCTGAAATTGTTGCTACAAATGTGTTTGGATTTTCTATTACATTAAAATCAGCTTCTGCCTTGTAGGCTTTCTCTGACACTATTGCCCTGTAACTTCCATACCTATCTGTTGTGGCGGGGATTTGTAGCTGATATGCAAATGAACCATCAGGTGATATATCTAACGAACTTTTGACGTCATAAGTTGCTCGGACAACTCCTGATGTGTACGATTGTACTATCTCGATTTGAAAGTCATTTACTCCAACTAAATTTGTGCTACCTGAAACTGTTACAGTA
>CAZDTF010000189.1:0-2732 GCA_964508325.1 uncultured Nitrosopumilaceae archaeon
ATGATAAAAAACAAAACATAGAAACAATAAATTTACATTTATATAACACTATTAAAATGATGTGGTTACAATAATAAGCAGCTTTAATGGTACAGACAACGCATCTGGATTATTTAGGCCTGCCCAAACAAATATTTGTGCAGTATAAGTTCCTGACGATGTAGGTATCCATGATTGAGAAGGATTCAAAGATTGACCGGGATCTAATGAACCTGTGAGCCATGATAGAGAGACTATCACTCCATTTTGATTCTGAATTTGTACAAGATAGGCAAACGGTTGTGTCCTATCCTGATTGTTTGTTACGTCAGATGTTATCTGAACTTGTTTGTTTACTTTGGTTTCCCAAGTTCCGTTTTTCAGAGTAGCAGAAGATACATCTCCTTGAATGGCAAAAGCATCTTGTATTATTGGCACTAATAAAATTGCAAATACTGACATGGTCATCAAAAATATCATTGATCTCATTTGACGTTATCTTAACAACGCGTCGCTTTTTAGGGTTTTGAAAATTCTAGAAATTTTATGTTATTATCTGAATTAATTTTTTCCTCGATTTTTCGCCAGATGTAATTTTTATTTGAGACCGATATTTTGAAATATTTTGAAAGTTTCTTAATCAATTCTCGGTTAGGTTCGCCTTTTTGCTGTTTAGATTTGATTCCTACAGATATCTCATCATTGTTGACCTCAATGAAATCCTTATGAAATGTGACAGAGATTTTGTAAATCACACTCAATTTAGATATAGGATAAATATTAAACAACTTGTTTCCTAACTATCATATTGTCTAACTCCAATGATGATCTTGAACGACTACAACTTTTAGATATTGTCGCACAAAAAGGTGTTAAGGGACTAACTCGGGTACAATTAGAACGTCTCCAAATTCTTGTAGAACAGAAAGACTATAGTATTAATCCTAAAGCACAAAAATCAAAAATGAAATTGTTATCTCAGATTGCCATTGCAATTTATGATTACGATGAAAAATATGGCAATTCATTTAAAACAAGCTAGACAGAAAATCATGCAATGTTAGCAGATTTTATCAATTCCATATTACATGATACTTTATTCATAAAATACGGCCTAATTGGGCTCTTTTTTAACGGAATGTTTTCAAGTTTTATTCCGATTCCAACAGAGGCAACTATCTCTGCTTTACTTTTGGGTGGAGCTAACCCAGTGAATGTCTTTTTAGTGCTAACCATTGGTTCTATAATTGGTGGCTATATTGCGTATTATATTGGCTATAATGGAAGATTGCTAAGAAAACTTCGAAAAACTCCTGAAAAATATCAACAAAAAAGCATGAACATCATGACAAAGTATGGTTGGGCAACAATAATTTTCTTTTCTCCATGGATTCCAATATTTGGAGATGTGGTATCTATCGTAGCTGGAACCAAAAAATACAATATTGTAAAATACACAATTGCTATGACAACTGGCAAGACGATAAAAGCCGTTGCAATAGTATTCCTTAGCTCTCATTTTATACATTGGCTAGTTAACATTCCACGTTAGATCAAAGGTATATTACTCGTTTTTTAGAACCAAAATATCATGACCCCAGTTTTCCCCATTAACTATGATCTAGAATTTGAGCCAGACTTTGATAAATTCAAGTTCTGGGGAAAAGTGAAGATCCTCATACAAACAAGATCCACAAAGCAGATAGTTCTAAACTCTACAGAGTTGGAAATAAAAAACTGTCAGATTGTGCTAAATAAAAAGACCATCAGACCTAAAATAAGACTCGATGTTAAAAATGAAGAACTGATACTTTCTTTGCCTGAAAAGATTTCAGGAAAAGCTGTACTTTTGATAGACTTTGTAGGAACCTTAAATGATAAACTTGTTGGTTTCTACCGAAGTAAATACGAATACAAAGGTAAAGAGAAACTTCTTGCCACTACACAATTTGAAGCTGCAGATGCAAGACGAGCTTTTCCATGCTGGGATGAACCAGAAGCAAAAGCCACCTTTGATGTAACCCTTATTGTTGATAATAATTTAACTGCCATTTCTAACATGCCTGTAGTATCAAAAAAGAAAATCGGGAAGAAAACAATATTCAAATTTGCACGATCACCTATAATGTCAACATATCTTTTGTATTTGGGTGTAGGCGAATTCGAATTTTTAGAGGGCAGGCTTGGCAAAACCCAGATTAGAATCGTTACAACAAAAGGTAAGAAAATGCTTGGTAAGATTTCTCTTGAATTTACAAAACAATTTCTTGCATTTTATCAGGATTATTTTCAAATAAAGTATCCGCTTCCGAAACTAGACATGATAGCAATTCCAGACTTTGCATCTGGTGCCATGGAAAACTGGGGCGCCATAACATTCAGGGAAACTGTACTACTTTATGATCCAAAAACGTCCTCAACTGAAACTAAACAACATATTGCAGAAGTAATTTCTCATGAAATTGCCCACCAGTGGTTTGGTAATCTTGTTACCATGAAGTGGTGGAATGATCTATGGCTCAATGAGAGCTTTGCCACTTTTATGGCTACAAAAGCGGTTGACAAATTTTATCCAGAATGGGATTTTTGGGATCAATTTCTAATATCCGAGATGACAGGCGGCTTGAGTCTTGATTCACTTAAAACTTCACATCCAATTGACGTCAAAGTAAAAAGCCCATCTGATGTAAGACAGATTTTTGATGAGATAAGCTACAACAAGGGTGGATGTGTTCTTATGATGCTAGAAGATT
>CAZDTF010000190.1:0-2718 GCA_964508325.1 uncultured Nitrosopumilaceae archaeon
TAATTTACATACTCCCATGTTAGGTGGCTGGGGACTTTTTATCCCAATATTGATGTTATTTTTTGGCATTTTATGGGCAATAAATATTGCCAGACAAAAGCCGAAAGTTTGAATCCTATAAGACTTGGTAAAACAGTTGGAAAGAAATCGATTGTCTGAAGAACATGTTTTAGTATCTAAAGTTCATCTCTTGAACAATCTCTTGGAATCTCCTGAATTCTTGGAAGAACTCGAGTCCTTTTGATGTAACAACAAAGATTGAACTTCTTCCCTTTCTCTCAGACTTGATTAGGCACGCGTTAATTAACTTCTGGCAGCTCACTACTGTTGCATTATGGGATAGATTGGCCCTGCGAGATATTTCCGATACTATTACGCCTCCAATACCACCATCAATGATAGCTTGCAAAATCTCTGTCAGTATGCCCATAGAAGTGCGGTATTGTTGTTTTGAAATTAATTTTCTTGCAGACATGTTAATGGCATCTGCTTTATTTTTAGATTTATACACAACGGTTTGCATCAAGCTTTTCACGATATCTTTTTGCATGTGCTTATTCCACAAGACAGGCTGTATCCAAAGAGTTTGTGATTGATTTCTTATCCAACTTTTCGAGGAATTCTTTGATTGGCTTTTGATAAGTGAACTCTTTCAAATTTTTTCTAACAAGTTTCATAGCTGTATGATGTACATTATTGGAAATATTGTTAAGGACTTCACCCAAGTGTTCTGGATTCTCGTAACAATCAGGCATGTAACATTTGTATTTCTCAAGCAGCGTCTTGCTAACTTGGTTTAGTACGGCTGGACTTTGTTTGAGCAGTGATTGTTCAATAACGCACCCAACAAGAGCCTTTAGGATTTGATGCTGACTTATTTGTAGCACATTTAATTTCAAAGTCTGTGGTTTTTCATCTCTCAATTTCAATGTCATTTCTCATCATAATATTATTGAGAACCAAATATCAGAATGATCACAATAGTTTCCGATCATGCTTTAGTGATATGAATGAGTGTCAACAATCTATAGAATCTATAGTCATTAAGATATTTTTAAGAAATATATCTAAAAATTTGATTTCCTCAATGTTACGGCGTCAATATGGTTATTTGGTGTATAATAGATAGATTTTCTAATTTTGGTTTGAATCCAAAGATTATGATTTGTTGGAGAAAATATAAGATAGATGCGGTGGTAATAATTGGTGACTGAATTTACAAGGAAAGAGAAAAGTGTAAAATTAACCAAGCGTAATGATGCTTTTCATAAACGATTGGATGATTGTAAGCTGCTTGATGTTATGGAAAAGATTTACAAAAAGAAATACGGCCTTTCGTCAAAAAGATATCTTGCAACAGTTCCATTACGATCAGAGGCAGAACATATGCTAAAGACATTAGAATCATCTCCATCGGCTATTACTGAGATGTTTCAGAGAAGGCTAGATGGAATGTGCAAAAACAAAGTAAAAAAGGGAAAACATCACATATGGACCCCAACAATTCCAGTTCCTGCAATAAAAAAGAGTGATCCCAATTATTTCATCGAAGAAGGAAGTAGGACAGGTGGGTTTCATGCCAATTTTCCAAAAGATGCAGGTGCAAGTAGGCTGCTTTATACAACAATGAAACCATCCGAGTTTCTTAACTATGCTTTTGCCGGAAAAATTATTGAAAAAAGAACAGAAAATTATGTACAAACTACTGAATTGATTGTAAAACACAAACGAAAAAGAATTGAAAAATGCAAGCCACAAGATGCCCCATTTCTAAAATTGGATGTGGCAAAATGCCAGTTTGTTTATCATGATGGCAGACACAGAGCTGTAGCAGCAGATGAACTTGGTCTAAAAGAGATTCCAGTGTTCATTGAACATGATGTTCCAGTCAACGACGAACAGAGGCGATGCCTAAAAGACAGAAAACTATGGAAAAAAGAAGAAGTTAGTTCTCCTGATTTGCGACATTTTGATCAGGTATGATACATTATAACAAATGTAGACTTTTACTAGTCTGAATCTAAAAACTCAAGTCCTGTAAGACAGATATTATTCGGTAGCTATTCGTACCAATTCAGAAATTTGTTTTCCTTTCCCTTGAGAAAGTGCGTTTATCCCGCCGTTCAAACTTTCTGCTACAAGGCCTTTTTTTGCAAGTACTTGAGCAACCATGAGCGAAGTATTTCCCATCATGCAAACAAGCAATGACTTGCCATCAGATCCTCCCAATGCCTTATCCAATTCCGTAGGAATCTGTTGGGTCATCAAAAGTCGCTCCACGTCTTTGGCCTTTGGAACAGAGATCTTGCTTTCATCAACACCTAGTGATTTTGCGATTAGCTCTATTCCTTCCTTGCGTGGTGTATACTGTGTGTGAATCCAGACAACTTTATTGTAGCTCCCAATATCAGAGACAGCTTCCTGTAGGTCAACTTGCAGACGGTTTTCCTTTTTTTCTATCGTTTCCAAGCTCCTTCTGTACTTTTGGATTCCGTCAGCAATTATTACGACAAACTTTCCTCCATATCCACCAAAGTTTGCCATCTGCATTACTGCATATAGGCCAAGGGCACTGCTTTCTCCCATGTCGTGACCCTTGTCGACAAAAAACTTTAGCAAACGCTTTGCCTGGTTAAAATCTACTTCATGTTGTTCTGCATATCGCTCAGGCTCGTAGAATTTCAAGCCCGCTGCCTTGTCTTTTGTCCTTATTCCTGC
>CAZDTF010000191.1:0-2699 GCA_964508325.1 uncultured Nitrosopumilaceae archaeon
TGGTAAAAATTCCCTAAAGGTTAATCTTGTTGGTGTCATTGTATATTCAAACAGCACTTTGAACTTGCAGATGCCTGCACCGTTCAACGCATATCTTGAACCACAGTCATCGTATGCTGGCCAGCTGCTAAATGGAACATACAAGGATTACTATGCTGCAGCAAATGAAAATGTCAAAGTAACCAACAATCCATCTCTTGCTGCAACGGTGAAGTTAGTTAGTCCTATTGGCACTGTACTTGCAACAGGATCTGTAAACTCTGGCACTGCGAATCTAGTCATAGGACAATATCACTTTCCACTTGCTGCATACATCAAAGTATATGACTCTCTTAACAACCAACTTGCATCAACATCAAGTCCTGTGAACATATTTGGGGGAGATGTCTATACAGTTCAATCCAAGCTTGGTCTTTGATTTCATTAAAAAAATAATATAAAATTACAAGTTTTTCAATCGTAGCAAATTAGAAATCATCAGCATATACCCTAGACCTATTTTTATTATGATGAGATGTTTAACAGGTTTGGTAGCTTAAATCACACATGTATTTTTCTTACTGAACAATTTACCATATTATATTAAAACATCAAACACAAAGATGTGGCATATTGAAGGCAGTCATACACCAGCCACAATTTTTTCCATATCCTGGGTTTTTTCATAAACTAAGCTTAGCTGATATCTTTGTGATAATGGATGATGTGCAGTATGACAAAAGATGGACTAATAGAAATAGAATTATGGCAACAAATGGATGGACATGGTTAACTGTTCCAATCAACAAAGATCACAAGTTTTTACCAAACATGCTGGTTGAAATTAATAACGAGATGCCTTGGAAAGAACATCACTGGAAGAAAATTTATCAATCTTATGCAAAGACAAAGTATTTTCACTTGTACAAAGATTATATTGAAAATCTCTACAAAAAAGAATGGACATTTCTTTTTGATTTGGATATTGAAACAACTAAAAAAACAATTGACTGGCTTGGCTTAAAAATTGAAATTATAAGAGGATCTGAATTGCATGTAAAAGGTGAATCCACAGAACGGTTAGTCAATGTATGTAAGGCTATTGGGGCAGATACCTATGTAGCAGGAAGAGACAGTAAAAAATACATGGATGAAAAATTGTTTCACAAAAATAACCTGAAAGTAGAATATCAGGATTATATCCCAATAAAATATCCTCAACGTTTTACAGATGTTTTTGTGCCTGATCTCTCCATAATTGATATGATAACAAATGCAGGTCCAGAGAGTCAAAACCTGATAACTTCAACATATGATCATCTTGCCATTGAAACTAAATGATTTACCCAATAGAAAATTTCAAATATATTTTTGGTCCAAGTTAATCGAAGATTTCTGCCAATTGATTATATGCATCTATGTACCTCCTACCTATCTCAGTTGTTTTGTAGAGGTATCTCTTTGAATCGGGAAATTCATGTTCTTTTTCAAGCAATTTCCTAGCTGCTAGGAATTGTAAATATTGATCAACTTGTTTGGAGTTAAGATTGCATTTGTACATTATGTGTGTCTTCAAAGATCCTTTCTTGCAAACTACTAAAATAAAATAAATAATTTCAAGCCAGCCACGGTTTCCCCATCCCATGACACTTGTCTCGACATAATCAACAGAATCATCCATCTATATCGATAACCCGTGTTGACAAATTTCTATGCGAATTCAAGAACTTCATTCAGATTGGCCACAACGTCTTCCTTTGGAATAGTTCTATATGGGACTTTGAGCAATTTGAATTCCTTGTCTAAACATAACTTGAGTACCTCAAACGCCTCTACATAATTTACCGTTGAATTTAGTCTGCTTTGTAGGGCACGATATTCGGCCAGTCCTTTAATTCCATTTGCCTTGAGGTAAAGTTTAGTTTGTTGAGACCAAAAGATCTTAATCAATTCAACCTTATCATCAACCACATCTGTAATGTCAAAAAATACCTGTGGTGCAAAATTCTTGGTTAATGGGATTTCGTATGATAAAATATTTGAAACAAACCTTCCTGCCTCTACTGTTGATAATGCTATTGCACGATGATCATGATGTACATCACCATGGGAATGTGTTATTATGAGTTCTGGGTCAACTTTGTTTATGAAGAATTCTATGTGATTGATTAGATCGTCACCTACAGTTAGCTTCGTATCGTCAAAATTATCAATCCATAGATTTTTAGCGCCAATAAACTTTGCTGATTGCATAAGTTCCTTGGTTCTTTGATTTGGATCCCCTGACGCTGCACCTCTTGTCAGAGAATACATATGGACGTCATGTCCCTGTCTTGCAGCCTTAATTAAAAGTCCCCCGCATCCAAGCTCAATATCATCTGGATGTGCACCTATTGAAACAATCTTCATATCAAAATATTATTTTGAATTTATTTATACATGAAGTAATATTCTTCTATACTTTTTATTCTAAAAATATTCAGAACATAATTGTTTTTGTATATTGAGATATGATATAAAATAACGCGGATTCTCAAGACAATATTTTTAAGATGATTGTTCTAGTAGTTTTTACGCATACTCAGATAATCTTCGAATCTGACTAAATTTACGTATGGAAAAACATCACATTATAGATAGATGTGGAGGCGATATTTATTCAAGTAATTAATGCTGAACATATGCAAATTGAAATAAATCATAATAATTTTCAAATAAAA
>CAZDTF010000192.1:0-2693 GCA_964508325.1 uncultured Nitrosopumilaceae archaeon
AAGAATAATACTAGGAATCAGAGAAAAATCACTGATGACTTTTGATACGGTAATTACTGATTCACATGTAATTCTACCCAGTGGGATGGTGGAAAAAAACATCGTAATTGATGATGGTAAAATTGTTGATTTTACAGCTGAAGTTCCACAATGTAATGTGAGAATTAATGCTAGAGGATTGGTATCAATTCCAGGCGTTATAGATCCACATGTACATTATGGCGTTTATTCCCCAATAGAAAAAGCCGCTATTACTGAATCTAGAGTAGCTGCCATTGGAGGAGTTACCACAATGATAAGGATGTTGAGATTAGGTGGTTCGTACAAAAAGCTTCTTGATTCGCATCTTTTGGAGAGCTCAACTTCTCATTATGTCGATTACGCTATCCATGCATCTATTCTTCAGAAAAATCAAGTCGAAGAAATGGAATTTTGTACAAAAAAGGGAATAAACTCATTTAAGCTCTACATGAACTTGGGCCAAGATGTCAGTCATGTCTATATGGATATGAATCCTGGAACAAATTCCTTACACGAAGAAAAAGTGGAAATGGATTTAGACATAATTGAAAAAGTAGTTTCAACTGCGGCATACCTTAAATGCCCAGTTTTGGTTCATGCTGAAGATTATCAAATGTGCTCATGCGGAATAAAAGAAGCAAAAGAAAAGAAGAAAGACGGACTAGGAGCATGGTCAGAAAGCAGATCAGTTGAATCTGAGGTCAAATCTATTAGAACCATTTCTAAATTAGCCCGAAAGGTAGGATGTGTCTTGTATTTTGTACATATTGGGTCACAAGGAGCAATGAATGCCATAAAGGATGAAAAAAAGAATGGCACAAAAATTTTTGTTGAAACATGCCCTCATTATTTAACACTTTCATATGAATCACAAAAAGGATATCTTGCCAAAGTAATGCCACCGATTAGAACGCCAAAAGACATAGAGGCGATATGGAAAGAAATCCAATTAGGCACTGTTGACTCGATAGGAACTGATCATGTTGCAAATAAGCTAGATCTTAAACTAGCTGGGAATGCTGTATGGGATGCACTTGCTGGATTTCCTGGAATAGGAACCATGCTACCTATTTTGATTAGTGAGGGTGTAAACAAAGGTAGAATGACATTAGAACAACTTGTTTATCTCACAAGTCTGAATACAGCAAGAATATTTGGAATGTTCCCAAAAAAGGGGAGCTTACAAAATGGCTCTGATGCTGACATTACAATTATTGATTTAAAAAAAGAGAACAAAGTTTCAAGCCATCTTCTTGATGGCTATTCAGATTATTCTGTATATGAGGGCTGGAATCTGAAGGGATGGCCTGTTAAAACGCTGGTTAGAGGACAAATTGTGGCAGAAGACTTTGAAATAATAGGTAAACCTGGTCATGGAAAATTTGTCACAAGGCCTATTCTAGGTTAAAACATCAAATTTTCCATTTTCTTTTGCTTTGTATATTATATTTGGTTTAGTAAAAAGTCCGACTTCTATAACCCCTGGAATTTCTATGATTTTTGTAGCTAGCTCTTTTGGTTTCACTATCTCACCAAAATCACAATCTAAAATTACATTTCCATTTTCTGTCACAAAAGGGTATCCTCTTTCTATAACACGCAAGTTTGGCTTGCCGCCATATTTTTGAATCTGTTTTGCTGCAGTATTTCTTGCAAAAGGATGTACCTCTACTGGAACGCTTCTGTTTAGTTTTCTAACAAATTTTGATTCGTCAGCTATGATGACAACTTTCTTTGCATTATTGATTAGAATTTTTTCTCGTAACAGTGCTCCGCCTCCACCCTTTATCATATTCTTATTTTCATCAATTTGATCCGCTCCATCAAAAACAATATCTATGTGCTCTATTTGATCTGCTTCAATTATTGGTATCTCTACTTTTTCTGCTTCTATCTTGATTTGTAACGAAGTAGGAATTGCTTTGATCTTGATTTTATTTTTTTTTAGATATGAACCAAGTGATCTAACAATTGTAGTGGCTGCCCTTCCACTACCAAGTCCCAAAACATAGTTATCTTTAACCAGTTTTAATGCGTCACTTGACGATGCCTTAAAGGCATCATCCAATGTCAATTATTCTACCTCTGCTTGTTCTAGCTTTGAGAGAGCTTTCATTATTTCGCTTTTTATCTTATCAATGTCTTTATCGTCTTCTTCCAGTTTCTCTTCTTCCGGTATCTTTAAGGCAGTAGGAATTTGAATTTTTTTCTCATTTGTTGTTTGTGAATGTTCTAAATGTGAAGTTTCTATGACAGGATTTGGGCTCTCTATTACAGGTTGTGTTATTGCTATTGCTGGTTGAATTTCAGTTTGTTCTGGCTCTAAGGTTGGATTAACTTCTTGTTTAGAAATTTGTTTTGGCATAGCAACGGCTGGTTTTATAAGATCCAGTGGAAATTGTGGTATTTTATTTGGAATCTCTGTTAATGTTGTAATTTCTACCGATCTGTGGTTTGATGGAATTGGAATTTCAATGAATGATTTTGTAACATATTCCTCTTTAGATTTCTGAATCTCAATTTTAGTTTCAATTTTCTTTATTTGTGGTTTTTCATGAACAGTTTCTTTCATTGGTTCAGGTTGTTTTGTTTGAGGTGCAGGAATAGTAATTGTAATTTTGGAAGAAATTTCATTTAGTTTTTTATCTAACTGCAATAGTTTTTGATCCATT
>CAZDTF010000193.1:0-2691 GCA_964508325.1 uncultured Nitrosopumilaceae archaeon
TTCTTACCCTCTCATCACGATCTAACATTTTTTTAACTACATTTTCTAATACTTTATCAATATGCTGTGACAGCTTTATTGCCTTATCATATTTCATCTGATCTCGTTCTTGTTTTAAATCAGATGTATCCGAAAGCCAGACATATTTGCGTTTAGCTGTAAGATAATCTTCCCAACTAGCAAGCCACATGAAATCTGACTCATGAATAATTTTTCCCCACTTGCCTGGAGGAACATTAGCTTCTTTTCCTAAGTTTAATATGACATCTTTTTCTGAAATTCTCGGTTTCCATTTACCACGTAGTGGATGATCTCCTCTTCCAATAAATAGCCCTGGTGGTTCTGCCATCCAGTTTGCTACATCTACCTCTTTTCCATCAATTACTGCTTTACCATATTTTGCCTTCATCTCTTCCTTTATTTCCTTCCGTGATGTAGCAAGTTTCTTTTTTTGTTCCTTGTCTAACGTCAGTTTCGCATCTTTTTCTAAATCTACAACTCTGAAAGCTTGAGAAAAATCAATATCTGAAATTGATATTGTCTTAAATTTTGGTGATAACACTTTAACAAAGTCTTCCAGAAAATTTTTGCAAAAGACTTTGTCTTGCACATACGGAGTGTCTTTTTTCTTTGCCCACTGGTAAACCATTTCTTCTTGTTCTAAATTTAGATCTACCTTTTCTCCTTTGATCTTAATCGTTATTCCCTTTGATTCAAAAGGCGGCGGAAATGCTATGCCATTATGTTGTAAAGTTTTCCATTTCATTTAATTTATTCACCAAATTTGTGCCTAAATCTGTTGACTTTGATAAAAATTGACTAGGCGGCGTATATCAATCTAACCAATATGTCCCTTCTTGCAGAAATTTTCAGAAAAGTGGGATGAAAACTTTGCCTAGCTAAAAAGTTCTTTTTTTATGTAATTTTCAAACTCTAGATCGGTCTTGTTCTTTTTTGCTTCAAGAAACATTACTGCATCATTTCCCACAACATATCGCGGTATTGGATTTTCAGATTTTACTGCCTTGATGATTGTATTTGCTACCTCCTTGGCTGGAGTGCCCATCTCTGACATCATAGTGATGCCCGCGATTACCTTGTTTGTAATGTCTTTGTAAGGTGAATCTGATTTTATCACCTTTTTTGTCGATGACATAAAGTTTGATTTGATTACTCCTGGTTCAATAATTATGGTATTAATCCCAAATGGAGAAAGCTCATACCTCATTGACTCACTCAATCCTTCCAGTGCAAACTTTGAGCTAATGTATGCCGGCGAAACAGGAAAACCAATCTTTCCTGCAACTGAGCTTACATTTACTATTATTCCAGACTTTTGCTTGCGCAATATAGGAATAACCGCCTGCAGTACTCTAACTACACCAAAAAAGTTTGTCTCAAATTGTGCTTTTAGATCATCCATGGATATATCTTCCAGGCAACCAAAGAGGCCGTAGCCAGCATTATTTACTAATACATCGATTCTGCCTTTTTCTTTAACAATCTTGTTTATAGCATTTTTTACACTATTTTCCTTGTCAACATCAAGCTCAAGTGTTTCAAGTTTCAAATTTTCTTTTTTTGCAATTTCTTTAATGTCGTTTCCTTTCTTTGTATTACGCATGGTTGCATAAGTGAAATAACTTTCCCTTGCTAATGCAAGTGACGTTTCAAAGCCAATACCACTTGAACTGCCTGTTACTATGGCAACTTTTTCCATGATTGGCAATTAATCTTGGTATTAATAATTTGTATTGTTAGAGTTAAAAAGTGTGAATAATCAAATTCTTAATTAAATGTCTTTATTGCAAGATAATACTTGTAATAAGACACAAATTTGTTAGATTTTTCCCATTCAAGTATTAAATATTTTGAATTTTACTTCTGTGAATTTAACGGGGTTTAACAATTAGAAATTCTCTTTGTGTAAATTCGGGGTTTAGTCTTAGTTCTTGGTCAGCATCTCAAGTAGTCTTTTTTCATCTTTTTTTGCAAAAAATACTTGTTTGAACTCTTCTAAAATGCATTCCTTTTCAGTATCACTCTTTCCATTTATATAGTCATAATTCCGAATTATCACTTTCTCTATTCCAAAAATTTGATTATTGTTTTTCTTTATTTTTTGATTAATGTATGCAAATGGAATTCCCATGATTCCTAATCCTGCTAAGATAATGATCAGTATAGTAATAATCCAATTTGTAGTTGGAACTGAAATTTGTATGCTAATTACCATAGCCACAATGCCAAAGAATATGGCAATTAAGGAAAATGCCATATTTACAAAATCAGATCTTTTTAGAAAGAATACGAGTCTATAATTAAGCAAAAAATGTCCAAAATCCATGCTCATAGAATGAAAAACAATGCAGATTGTAATTAAACTTGTGTCAAGGACATTTTGTAATCTTTGATGCTAACTTGATAAGGCTTTCAATTTTATTCTGTCCTAGTTCTAAGTTAACCCCTACTTGTTCTATTGGTGTCTTGCCCATCGAACCATGCTCTCTAATGAAATTATAATGGATTCGATAAGCATCAATTAGTTTTTGTGCTGATTCCTTGTGATCCATTCCACGCATTACTCTTTTTCTGTTCGGTACTAGACAAGAGGCTTATCTCCTTCAACTGGTTCAGAAACCTCGGTTGTCTCACCATCATTAATTCTTTGTAGAATTTCCACGGCAGCAA
>CAZDTF010000194.1:0-891 GCA_964508325.1 uncultured Nitrosopumilaceae archaeon
TATCACGTGAAGTAATTGTCGAGTCGTTTATTCGAACTTTGGCAGAAATTCTAATATTTGTCTTGTGTGACTTTGGTGTATTGTGTATTTCTTGAGTAAGCAGCTTAAGTGATTTAATTTAATTTGAAATCAGATTAAACAATATTGATTGCAAATCTGCCTGGTACATCCTCTGTTTTGGAAAGTTGTGCGGTATTCCATTTTCTACAATTATTTCTGATGCGGTAAATATTCCTTGTAATCCATTTATTATTTTTCTTACCTCTTCATGTAAATTGAGATTCCTCTTTTGCCTAAATTCTTTCTTTCTACTTCCTATTGTGGATGTAAAACTACTAACTAACGCCATATATTTTCGTAAATTATCTACAGAAGGATTAATGTATGAAACACTTTGCTTTAATTGAGAGCTGTCAATATGATTTTTCTTGAGTTCTCTTTCAAGCGCTCCAGTATGTAACAAAATATTTCGTAGGTAATCTCTAATTTCATGGGAAACAACGCCTGTTGTTATTCCTAATGAGGCCAAATTTCTGAAGGCATTTAATTCATCCATTAGTGATTCTCTCTCTAATTGGACCGTTGATGCTTCATTCGTTAAACTACTTTCAATTTGACTCAACGATGAGAGAAGCTGAGTTTTTGTTTGTTTTGGAATAGATGAGCTTTCTGAAATAATATTTCCAATTTTTTGTATCAACTTTGGTACCTGACTTGCTTTCTCTTTTTTAATTACTTCTTGTCGCAGGCTTTCAGCAAACTTGTAATATGCATTTAGTGATTGTCTGACAAATTCTTTAAGATCTTGAAATGATTCGTTTTCAATAATTTTTTCTCTTGTTATGTTATCTATGCTAGATGTTTTTTCATTTATTTAAATAGTATTCCAAA
>CAZDTF010000194.1:901-1586 GCA_964508325.1 uncultured Nitrosopumilaceae archaeon
TGTTTTTTGTACAAAAAGTTTAAAATTTTGTAAATGTTTCTGTTTTAATATTTTTTTTTTTTTTTTTGGTATCTATGATAGATGGATTTTAATAATTTGAAATAGTAATCCAACCAATAACGTTTTTGTTAGGAAGTTTTCCTGCTGATGTTCTTGCTTCCGTATCCAAAGATAACCAATCATCATCAAGTTCTCCATAAGGCCTGACTCTAAAGCCATCCCGATATATCTTAATACCGGAATAATATTCGACATCTGACATAATACGACCAACACGAGATTCGCCATACCATTCTGTCCATCCTAGTTTTCTTCCTGAAGGATCGAATGGAAAACCATAAAAAACAAACTTAACTGGTCCACACCTGGCCATAGAGCTAACGGATTTGCCGGTTTCATCTTCTTTTAAGAAATGAAATTGCTCTACTAAACCTGGATAGTTCAGTCCCCTCTTATTGGGTATAACTTGTTCATTTTTGTACCAGGTAGATGAAAATTTTATTGTGGAATCTTTTGTCAATATCGCCACAAATTTGTATGGTGCTTTTTTGAATATCTCACTTTGAACATTAAATTCCTCAATTTTGTTTAGTCCCTTATAGTAGACTTTAAACGAACATTGAACTTTAAATTCAATTTAATAATGATAAACCAACAACTACTAACAATACAATATTTTATTTAT
>CAZDTF010000194.1:1596-2668 GCA_964508325.1 uncultured Nitrosopumilaceae archaeon
AAATTAGATAATTTATCGATAATTTTTTTTATTTTGGGTTGTAACCAATCTTCTCTTAGATCTATTAATTCAATTGTAACTCCATGATCTGAAACATCTTTACGTTTGTATAACATTGGTATTTCAATTTCTCTCATATCTTGCTTAGATTTTTCAAATTTATCCCAATCTATTGTTGCAATTACAGTTGTGTTTGACCCTTTGAGTTTAGATGTTATAATAGTAATATGTGCCAATTTTTCTACTGCAAATCTTCCTACTCCTTTTTCACCTACAACTCTACGTCCACCTTTCGTTATGATTTCCTCTCTTTCCTTGCTAACGCCGATATTCATCCACTTATTTTCTACTTGTTCAACAGACATTCCTTTGCCATTGTCTTCTATAGTTATCTTCGCTCTTTTCTTTAATTTTTCAACATATTGCAATTGAGTAATGTAATCGTGGTGTTGTTTTGCTATTACATCAAGCTCATTGATAGATAAGCCTGGTTTGTCTGATTTGAGTTTTGTAATTATTAATTCATAGCGTTTGTCTAACTTTTTGTAGGATTCATGAATTATGTCCAAATGTTCAAAGGTTATTTTTACTTGAGTTGCATCTGCATCGTAAGCATTTTTCACTAATTCAAACAACGCTGCAATGTCAGTCGAAACTGAATCTTGTCCTAACAGTTTTGTAAGTTTTCCTGATACAGTAAATTTTAAGAATTTAGGTTTCTTATCCATGTGCAACCTATTTACCTGTAAACATTTACTTTTTACCTCTATTTTAGAATTGAAAGTGTCAATGTCTTAGCTTGTTTTATCTTTCGGTCTCCTAATCTTTTCCTAGTTAAAGCACAGGCACGTGGATTAGAATCAATCCCAAAATACCTCCTCCCCAAACTAACAGCTGCAAGTAATGATGAACCGCTGCCACAGAATGGATCTAAAACTAGATCTTTCGGATTGCTTGAGATTTGGATAATTCTTTCTAATAATTGAAGTGGTTTCTGTGTAGGATAATCGACTGATTCTTTATTATTACTCCTTCGAACTGAAAAAATATCAACTCAAAAATCTTAAAGTAT
>CAZDTF010000195.1:0-2667 GCA_964508325.1 uncultured Nitrosopumilaceae archaeon
GTATGTCAATAATAAAGGGATTAAGCGCTGGACTTGGTGGACTTATGCCAGAAGCCAATTCATCAATGCAGGATCTCTCTAACATACTAGGAGATATCATGGCAGGCGCGTCAGTTAATGGAAATGCAAACATTGCAATTGATACAACAAATGCGGATACGTCAACCATACTAGAAGAAGCTCATGCAGTGTTAGAAGGCCAAGTGAGACAAACCATTCCAGATTTGCCTACTTCACTTCCTTCTACTACACGCACACAAGAGCCAACTACTTAGATTTTTTCTTGCTTATTTCTTGAAGGATTTTCTTTATCCTGGAGATAGTCGGATAGCTGTATCCTAACTTTCTGTAATTTGCAATCATCATCTTCCAATTTTTTAATCTCCATTGGGCTTGCTCGGAAGTCACTGAATGAATTTCGCGCTTGATTATACTTTTTCGACCAACTTTTAACACACCAGCATCTTTTGCAGTCCATCTATTTTTTGCAAAGTGAAGACCTGCCAAGATTTCTTCCATCGGTATTTCATTAAAATATTCTTGTAGTTTTTTCATTTGTTGATCGGTTGGTTTTTTATTTGCCTTTAATGAAATTTCAAATTTTTCCATGTTAATAATTTTGGTATTAGCATCTAATGTGAATTATGGGTTCTTTTATAACTAAATTGACCTTAAGCTAATCCAAAAATTACTCTTTTTGTGGGTTTTGTTTTCCCCAAAAGAATTCTTTCCTCATAAAAGAATCTAATTGGTCATATGCTTCCATAGAGATTTGTTGGTTTCTAAACATTTGAGATACTAACAGTAAGAATTTTTGTTGGAATTCTATATCATGTTTATGGTATCTATCTAACTTGTCTACCAGCTCAGTTAGCTTCTCAAGTAGAGGCTTTACTTCATCTGATACTATCTTCTTTACTTCACTTGAACTTGCACTAGAGTCTTCAAACTGCTTTACCATGAATTAGTTAAGTTTTGCAGATATTTAAAGCAAGAAAATCATATTTTATCAATTAGGCTACGAACTTTACATCTAATCATGAGACAAATCAAATTTTAGCTTAATTTTAGTAAATTATACATGAGACGCTATTTTTTACATTGTTTACATTCACAATCAAACATACCAAATTTTCCCATACACTCATCATGTTTTTCATCAGAACACTTGTAACATTGAACCATCTAAAACTTGAAGCCCCAAAGTCATTATAAATTGGTTCTTTTGTAGGATGAGCAAACGTATTTTGATATTATTTCATGTATTTCTTGGCGATGAGTTTCAATTATTTCTTTTACTTCAGCAGTATCATCAAAAACACTTGATGATGTATGTCTAGCTTTTATGAGATAGTGAATTGTTGCTTCTTCCAGTTTGCCAATAGTAATCATACAAAAAATCTATCTCATTTTCAAACTTCCAAACTCGCTCAATTCTTGGATTCACTATTTTTAATTCAGATAGTAGTTCTTTGATTCTGCGTTTGACATATCTGATCTATAGATTTTCTAATGTTAGCATTACTCATCATTTGATCATAGTCTAAAATTATGGAAAATAAGGATTTTATCGTAAATTAAGAACAAAATACTATAGGACATTGCAATCAGTGTATAAAACCAAAGGCTTAGAGGTAGTCAATTTACATATCATAATATGAAACGTAAAATCCCTGCTCCTGACAAGAAAACATTGGAACACATGGCCACACTAGACTGGAATGATCTTATGTTGTTCATGCATAAAAAATATGGCAAGAAATTCACACAAGATTTTCTAAGGAATTATCAATATAGATTACAAAGACTAAAGTGGCGTAAAAATCAGAAATGGAAATAAAACGTTCTTTTCTCTAATCATTGCGTTATCATAATCTTTTTTGTTGTTATTTTTATAATGGAAACCTACAAAACCATCTACATCATTCTTACCAATTTACTGATGGCATAGAATTTAATTGACTAGTATTTTCTGTTTTTTCTTCATTTTTTATACTCCATTCATTTTTTGTGTGCCCATTGTTGTTATGAAACGTCTTACCCCCAGAAAAATTTAGGCGATGTTATTGATTCCATTTTATTTGAGGCCATACAGTAGATAAATTAGTAAGAATGCAGTGTCGTGCACCTCTTTGATGCATGAAAAATGTTTGATTCTTCTAGGTGTTTGCATTGCAATTTAATGCATACATACAAGTTAAATTATACTATAACGGACCAATTATTGGAAGAAAATGGTATCAGGCTATCATAATTCTGAACTTTTGAACTTCTTTGGAATAAAAGAAACGAAAAAATATTTCGTATTTGCATAAGATGTGGTTCTGACAATATTCAACGAGAACAAAACTGTATCGAATGTAAAGAATGTGGTAAAGTCCTTTCCACTAAACATAACTAATCATACTAGGCATTATAAAACGAGTTAGAATAAGCGAAGTAAAATGTGATATTTCCATGATATCAAAATGATAGTCGATGGTTGTTTTTTTCTAACATGTGTGAAATTATGAATTTACTAGTTTGGTAATAATTTCATTATTTAGCTGCGCAAGAAGAATTAGATGATTTATTGATCTAATTTTATCAAAAATACCTAATTTTAATGGGGGTTGAGCTTTTATTCGTACCATAAAAGATCAGGCCAACTCTTGCCAGGTAATGGGG
>CAZDTF010000196.1:0-2638 GCA_964508325.1 uncultured Nitrosopumilaceae archaeon
CTCTTGTATAGATAATCTGATGGTATGGAATGTCTAAGCTGAACCAGACCGCAAGCATTTGAATCTCTAGTTTTATCACATCTTGTCAGTTCTAATGGAAATTTTTCCACAAGCAAAGGGGGTTCATCATTTTTTGGTGTAAAAGTTGCAATAAATTGTTCATTTAAGGACATGACTGTTGTTAATTTGTCAGACCCGCAAATCCTACAAGCTTTAATCGGTTCTACAATCATTGCCTTTTCCTTTGTCCGTTATTCTGTGAGTTTTATATACTAATGTATAAAGAATCAGACAATCAATTTCAGAAGAAAACAAGAAATAATATGTTCAAGCAGAACTGAAGTTCTCTATGACACGAGCTTTAATCTTTGGAGTTACAGGACAAGATGGTTGTTATCTGGCAAATTTCTTGTTAAAAAAAAATTATACAGTTTTTGGTACTTCTAGAAAATTTTCTCCTGGTAAGATTTTGGGACTAAAAAGTCTGGGCATCGAATCAAAAATACATAAAATAAATGCTGATTTGGCAGGTTTTAATTCTATACGAGAAGCTATTGACAAATCAAAACCTGATGAAATTTATAATTTGGCAGGGGATTCATCTGTTGCAGATCCTTACAAAAATCCCATGCTTACTGCAAAAGTTAATGCGCTGGGAGTTGTCCAAATTCTTGAGCATATACGAAAGAATCATCCCAACACAAAATTTTTTCAAGCATCTTCAAGTGAAATGTACTCCTCCCAGAAGACAAAAATAACTGAAAATACCGCCTTTAGCACCTCTACTCCTTATGGTATCTCCAAAGTGTTTGCTCACACTATGACAGTGCAATATAGGAAAAATTTTGACATCTTTGCTTGCTGTGGAATTTTATTTAATCACGAGTCTCCCTTACGCAGCACTAATTTTGTTACCCGCAAGGTCACTAACTCATTTGCTAAAATTAAACTGGAAAAAATAGACAAGTTTAGACTTGGAAATATAGAAACCCGAAGAGACTGGGGATTTGCTGGTGATTACGTAAAAGCAATGTGGCTGATGTTGCAAAATAAAAAACCAGATGATTTTGTCATTGCTACTGGAGAATCACACTCCATTAAGGAATTGCTTGATGTTGCATCAAGATCTTGTGGTTTAGCTGATTGGAAGAAATATGTAGAAATTAATGATTCATTAAAGCGACAAAATGACTATCTGAATAAAATTGGTGATTCTAGCAAGGCCAGAAGGCTCCTAAAATGGAGACCTACCATGACTTTTCCAAAATTGATACAAATGATGGTAAAACATGATATTGCGCAACTTGATAAAAATGCCTAAAAATATACAATGTATAATTTCTAAAAATCAAATATTGAAAAAATTCATACCTGACTTTAGCCTTTTATTGCTTCATGTTTCTTGTGATTATTTTTGATTCGCTAGGATATAGCGGTGCATCCCATGGAAATGATTTTCCATCTAAAAACATCTTCCATCTGCGAATATCCTCATCTAACATTATCTTGACAAGCTTCTCAAAGGTCACTTTGGGAGTCCAACCCAGTGCCTTCTTTGCTTTTCTATAATCTCCACATAGGTAATCTACCTCAAGAGGTCTGAAGAATCGCTTATCTGTCTTGACATGTTTCTTCCAGTCTAATCCTGCAAGTTCAAATGTTAATTTGACAAAATCAAGAACACTATGTGCTTCTCCTGTACTAATTACAAAATCATTGGGTTTATCTTGTCTGAGCATAAGGTACACTGCCTCCATGTACTCTGGAGCATATCCCCAATCTCTTTTTGCATGCAAATTTCCTAATGCTAGTTCTTTTTTTAGGCCCAAGGCAATCTCTGCAACTCCGTTTGTAATTTTTCTTGAAACAAATTCTAGTCCGCGCAATGGAGACTCGTGATTAAATAAAATGCCGGCCACTGCAAAAATTCCGTAGGCTTCTCGGTAAATGTCTGTTATCCAATGTGCATAAAGTTTTGATATCGCATAAGGACTTGCTGGTCTGAACGGGGTCTTTTCATTTTGTATTCGTACCTTGCTGTTTCCAAACATTTCACTTGAAGATGCCTGATAGAATTTCAAATTTGGATTCAAATGTCTTATTGATTCTAAAAATTTAGTCACGGCCAAACCCGTAATCTCGGCATTACCAACAGGTTGTTCAAATGCGCTGCTGACAAAACTGGCTGCAGCTAAATTATACACCTCGTCAGGATCAGATACTTTGAGGGCTTCTAGCAGCGAGCCCATGTCTAAAAGATCTGCGGGGATGAGATTGATCTGGTCATACACTCCCAAAGTCTGTAATCTCCAAAAGTTTGGTGTTGACGCTCTTCTAAAAGTTCCAAAAACCTTGTATCCTTTTCCTAATAGTAATTTTGCTAGGTATGCGCCATCTTGGCCTGTAATGCCTGTGATTAGGACTTTTTTCATTTTTTAACCTAATTTTCAAAGTTTCTTCATGTTAATATAAGTACCCTGATTTTGCATCATGTCTGGTGTCGGTTTTAGAAAAAGATGATTGTAGAATAATGAATTTTAAGACTTGAACAGGATTTGATCTAGTTTGATATCTTGATTCTCTTATCAACTATAATTAAAAATACAGTTTTTAATAATATTGCAAAAACAAATGCAGA
>CAZDTF010000197.1:0-2636 GCA_964508325.1 uncultured Nitrosopumilaceae archaeon
TTACCGCCGCAGCAGAATTACTTGTTCCTAAATCTATTCCTATAATTTTTGCCATTTCAATCACAATCCCATTATCATACTTTTTTTGATATTTCTACTAAACTAGGTCTAATAACTCTGTTTTGTAAAATATATCCCTTACGAATCTCCGATGTAATTGTATTCTCATCTAATGATGGATCTGCTTTTACAGATATAGCTTCATGCAATTTTGGATCAAAAATTTCACCAAGTGCATCAATAGGAGAAATGCCATATATCGAGAGAAAGGAATCCATATTTTTTAAAATCGAGGTAAGGCCGTCTATGTTTACCTTTTGTTTTGCAAGCACTTCCTTTGCACGTACAAAATCATCATAAATAGATAAGAAGTGGAGTAATATTTCATCGATAATGAAATTAACTTTGGTTTGAACATCCGATTCAGTTCTCTTCTTCAAGTTTTCAAAATCAGCGAGAAGATATTGTAGTTTTTTTTCATAAGATGCTACTTTTTCTTGTTCTTGTACAAGTTGTGTTTGGAGATCAATTATTTCAGTTGATTCATTATCAACACTTTCTTTAGTTCCATCCTCATTAGCTCCTAATTCCATTTTCTCATCTCCTTCAGACAAACTAAATTCATTAAGATTCGTCTAATTTTACTCTTATTACAGGATCTCACACAATGGATTTGTTTTTATTGTTATTATATCAGAATCTTTTCCGCTCTTGGTAATCTTTTCATAGTCTGATTTTGAACACACTACAACAATTGTTGTTTTATCACTATGGAATAAATCAAAGGTGGGATCTTGATGAATTTCAACATCGCCTATATAATCACGCAATTTGGTAATGAGCGAATTTAACATATCTACTTTATCTCCACGCATTTCATAGGAATCAAGTGTCCATAGGATAGCAACTCGAGTTCTGCTAGCTTTAAGTTCATTTTTTTTGAGTGTAGAACGAATTTCGTCTATGAGTCTTTTAACATAGCCCTCAATTCCCTTTATACTTCCATTAACTAGATACATCATAGTACCCGCACCTTCAATTGAAGTCCCAAGGGATCTCAAATCGTAAAGCCCATTTGTCATATCATCCAAAAAGAGATCTTTGAAATCAGTGAACATAAGATCGGTTCTTGTGGTAGGATCCTGAGCAAATTTACATACTTCTAGTATACTTGATAGACCAGAAAACTTAGAAAGAATTTTTATTGCATGAAAAAGTTCAGCGGAAGAGATTGCTACAAACTTTTTTTCTTTTTTATCAATTGCGAGTAGTTTGGCAAGTCTATCATCAGCTTTACCATTAAAAGAACCAATAATTTCAGGGATTTGATTTTTTGTTCCAAGAGGATAATAAAAGTATGAGATTCCTTTTCCCAACTCAAGACCTGTAACATGCTCTAAAAGTGATATAGTTTCATTGTTTCCTCCAATTCCTGTAGGAAGATTATAAATGACAGAACCGCCTTTCTTCATTGCGCTAGTAGCGTCCTTGAACTTTGAATGAATCTCCATTTTTGTCTCTTGTCCAGTTTTTCTGATTCTTGGGGCAAAAAAGAGGTATTCCGAGTGGGAAATTGCGACATCAATTGGTTCTACTCCAAGTAACGGTTCATCTTCTTTTAACGACGTGACGTCAGGATAGGTCTTGGCAATTTCAGATTTTAGAGAAATAGCCATATGAGCAGATTCATCTACAATAAAGACGTCTGCACCCTTGATTGCCATCTGACATGCAAGAGAATAACCCTCAGTACTAAGACCATAAACAACAACTTTTGTAGCTCCCAAATCATTGGAGCTAGGAGACAAGGCTAAGAAAAACTTTTTCCATGCTGAAATTCTATCAAAAATGTTTGAAAATCTGGTTTGATATACTTACTCCGAAACAACTTTTGTTTTTTGAGCCTATGATCAAAAAATTGCACAAAAACAATCAAGTTCTTTGTACTTCTAGGAACTATCGTGAGGTTGTAGAACTCGCCAAAGTTAGAAAGGTAAAGATCGTACTAGTCGGAAGGCATGGGGGCTCAGATAAATCCGAAAAATTAAAGGCCAGCCTAGAACGAATGCATTATTTATCACATTTGGTAGGAAAATTTGCTCCAGATCTAACCATTAGCTTTTGTTCACCAGAAGCTGCAAGGGTTTCTTTTGGAATTGGCATTAAACATATTGCCTTTTCTGACTCGCCTCACGCAGAGGCAGTTATGAGACTTTCTATACCATTTGTACAAAGGCTTCTGATTCCATGGGTAATTCCAAAAAAGGAATTTGTTGGATATGGAATTTCAGAAAAAAACATTGTGCAATATAGATCTATAGATGCGGCATTAATAGCAAAACGAAAATCAAAAAATCAGTCAAAGAGTAATTTTCATCTAAAGGACAAAAAGACTATTCTTGTAAGAGTTGAAGAATCGCAAGCCGCATATATTCAAAGTAGAAAGGATACAAGTACAAATATCATAAGGGAAACTGTGAAAAATTTCTCAAATTGTAACATAGTTGTCCTAGGTAGATATTTATCAGACATAACTCAGCTCAAAAAAGAATTTGGAAATAAGATAATAATCACGGATAAAGCAATAGACATTAAGGCATTGTTTAAATTTACTGATGTTTTTATAGGGTCTGGAG
>CAZDTF010000198.1:0-2630 GCA_964508325.1 uncultured Nitrosopumilaceae archaeon
TGGGGGCGATGGGACTTGAACCCACGACATCCAGCGCCCGAGGCTGGCAGTCTAACCAAGCTGACCTACGTCCCCGTAGACCTGCCCCTGATTATTCAATAAAATCTTTTCAATAGAAAATTTGATTAACCGTATGACTCGTACTTTACCTCAAAACTTTTGTCTGGTCTCTTATTTCTTTCAGTTACAAAACCCTTTGGTGTGAGGACATCCAAGCAACCGTCTATAGTTCCTTGCCACCCACAAATGAAAAAGACCGTGTTATCTTTAGTGATTTTTTCGCCAACAAGTGTTTCAAGTGGAGACATCTCTCCATCTTTTGATTGTAAGAAAGATTCAACTCTTCCCTTTTGCCCGTTCCATGTTCTGTTAAACCATTCCTGAGGTCTGCTAATTGATGCTCTATATCTGAAATTCCACTTGTCTTTTCCTCTATCCAAACTTTCAAACTCTAGCTTTGTCAAAAGATCTCTGTAACCAAGCTCATCAACATAACTTGCTCCGTGAAGAACTACGATCTCTCTTTTACTTCCAGTATCATGGAGATGTTGGGCATAACTGACAAAAGGTGCAAGGCCAGTTCCTCCACCTACACACACTATTCTTCTATTATCAGGTTCGCCATTTGGTTTCTTATCATCAACTGTAAAAGCACCAGTTGGTTTTACCCAAATTATTTCGTCTCCCTCCTTTGCACTAAATAACTGTGTAGTAAGACGACCTGGGAGTGGCTTTCTTACCCATCTGATGTATAATTCAATGTATTTTCGATTTTCAGGATTGGATGCAATTGAGTCTGCTCTTCTTATAATTTTATTTTCACTTGGAACATGTGTCCCTAAAGTTATGAACTGACCAGATTTGTATTCTGGTACTGGCCCATCTTTTGGTACTAATCTAAAAACTGCTAGGTCTTCTTTTTGAATT
This sequence comes from uncultured Nitrosopumilaceae archaeon, assembly GCA_964508325.1. Lineage (GTDB taxonomy): Archaea > Thermoproteota > Nitrososphaeria > Nitrososphaerales > Nitrosopumilaceae > TA-20. The sequence continues at coordinate 928 of CAZDTF010000198.1, forward strand.
TGAATGTAAGTAAGAACCGCTTTATTGTCTACAACCACGCGAAAAGTTCTGTTTTTGATAGTTAAATATCTTATGTTGTTTTTGTTGGCCTAATTTTTTGAACCAGCTAAACGTTAATAACCTCTCAAAAAAAGCTAATGCAAATCAGAATGCCACTCTGATTATAGAAGTTGGGCCGGTCGTCTAGCCTAGTAGGATACGCCCTTGGCATGGGTGAGATCGTGGGTTCAAATCCCACCCGGTCCACTTTATTATTAATTTAATATATCCATATGCTTCATCCATATCTTAATAAAAAAATATTATTGTATTGCTTCTATGTTACAGTAATGGAAAACGTAGATTTTGGAGCAAGTGCGTCAATATCTCGTAGGTTGTCCCACACAAAGGTCTCAATTTTGTAATTTCCAGCAGAATGAGGTGTCCAAGAAAGTGCTGCTGTTAATGTTTGATTTTTCACAAGAGAACCCGTTGCAAAATTAAGATCTATTATAGCTCCGTTGTAATCAATTATTTGTACAATGTATGCCCAGTTGATGTTATTCTCACTGACGTTTTTCAGTGAAGTTTGTAAATTAAGCTGCTGATCTACTACGGGCGATTTAATATCCTCTCCTAGAGAATTTACTATCCTAAAATCCGATGTAGAAACTTCGCCATACCCGTAGGCAAAACCAAATCCAATCGTAAAAAAAACCAGAAAAAAAGGAACGACAAAATTCATCGAATCACGTGTTTCATTCTTAGATTTAAATTATCCTAACATGTAGAATGCTGCATGTCCGAGTCTAGAGAGACAATCTACATAGGCAAAAAACCACTGATGGCGTATGTAACTTCTACGCTGATTCAGTTGGCAAATCAACCAAAAATATCTATCAAGGCAAGAGGACTCAGCATTGGGCGTGCAGTTGACGTTGCACAAATAATTGCACGTAAAACAGAAAATGCTGGGTATTCTATTGGAAACATCACAATCGGCTCAGAAATGCTAAAATCAACAGACGGTCGAGACAGGAATGTTTCTACTATAGAAATCGAAGTAAAAAGAAACAATACTTAGATAACTACTTGACTAGGAGGATTTTTCTCCTTTTTGTTATTTTATATTTTTGATACGTAATTCCTTTCCATTTTCTTGAATTTTGTAAGATCTACAATCTCATTAAACTGATCAAAATTGACAACATTTTTCTTTAATCTAGCTGTAGTCCCTGATCTTCTGAGCTCATGTAATATTTTCATGGATGCAAAAGCATTTGCAAAAAGAACTGAGAGCGGATATAAAATAAGCTTATATCCCATCCTATGTAGTGTTTTAGAAGAAACTAGAGGTGTTGCACCGCCCTCTATCATATTTGCGACTAGAGGAGCATTAATTGATCTTCCAATTTTTTTCATCTCCTCAATAGATTTTGGGGCTTCTATGAAAATTGCATCGGCTCCTATTTTTTTATACTCAAGCCCTCTTTCAATTGCGGCATCCAATCCTTCTGGTGCCCTTGCATCGGTTCTTGCAACTATGATGAAGTCTTTACTTTTTCTTGAATCTAACGCAGCTTGCAATTTCTGAGAATATTCTTCTTTTGGAATGATTTCTTTTCCTGACATATGTCCGCATCTTTTTGGCCATTTTTGATCTTCAAGAAAAATTCCTGCTGCTCCTACTGATTCTAGTTCTGTTACTATCTTCCAAACACTAA
>CAZDTF010000199.1:0-2629 GCA_964508325.1 uncultured Nitrosopumilaceae archaeon
TTATTGCTGCTTGTGCTCCTGGACCTGGAACTCTAGCTCCTACTCCACCTACTGCCCTCACTCTAATGTGGAGACCAGTAAAGCCTCTATCATGTGCGGCTTCTACAACCGCACCTGTGGATTTCATGGCTGCATATGGAGATGATTCGTATCTATCTGCGTTTACATGTCTTCCTCCAGAACTAATTGCAACAGTTTCAGCGCCAGAGAGATCTGTAATGTGAACAATTGTGTTGTTATAACTACTATAGATGTGGGCAATTCCCCATTTTTCTTTGGCCTCTTGTTCTGACAATATTTGAGAAGCCCTTCATGGGCTTAAAAAACATTAGGATTTAAAATGAACCCAACCACAATCTTTTATGGGAATTATCTTATTTTCTTGACAGTAGACAACATTTCTGCCTTTTGTAACATGCCCAATTTCAAACAAGGCAATTTTGAGCATCCTTGCTATCTGCCTAACTTTATTCAAATAATGTTCTGGTATTGTAGCTATTATCTCATATTCTTCGCCTCCACAAAAAACAAGATCTGTTAGTTTTATTTTGTTCATCTTTGCAAATTCTTCTACATCTGGTTTGGTAGGAAGTTTTGTAATTACAAATTTTTTCTTGCTCTGTCTGCTCATCTCATTTAGAGTAGTAGATAATCCATCACTTGAATCCATTGACGATGAAATGTAGTTTACAATTCTTAAACCAAATTTTATTCTTGGAGTGGGTCTGTAGACACTCTGTTTGCATTTTCTTGTAAACTTTGGATCTGCTTTAAGATGATTTAGAATAATTTTTAATCCTGCAGAACAATAACCAAATGGCCCAGAGGTAATGATAACGTCGTTTATTCTAGCACCCCTTCGTCTGATTATTTTTTTTGAAATGCCAAACATGGATACATCAATAACTATTTCCTTCCCTTCATTTACATCACCGCCAACAATCTTGACTCCAAATTCTTTTGATGCCATGGAAAAACCAGTAGCCAATTTTTTTATTTTGGATCTAGAAAATCCTTTTGGAATTGCAAGAGAAACCGTGGCATATTGTGGTTTTATGCCCTTACATGCAAAGTCGCTTACACATGCAACCATGCTTTTTCTAGCAATCTCATCGATTTGCATGCCTGGGGACACATCTGTATTTTCAACTAACATATCTGATTTTGCTATGAATAAGATTTTCTTCATTCTTAGAATTTCTACATCCTCAGGTACGAATTTTGATTTTTTTCCAAAACTTTGCTGAAATATTTTAATTATGTTTACTTCGTCTGGCTTGCTCATAGCTTTGATTAACCAATTCTGTAATTTGTTTTTGAATATCTTTTGCTTTTCTCAAATCATTTGATTCGGTAGATATTCTTATAATATGTTCAGTATTTGACTGTCTCACAAGCACCCAGCTATCTTCATCAATTATTGATTTTATTCCATCAAGTGTAATTATCTCGCTGTATTTTTTTTTCATCTTGTCTGATAAAATTTGCAGTGTTTTTTTGTGAAACATAGATTCTACTTCAACTTTTGATCTCAATTGAAAATATTGTTTCATGAATTCCATAACATCAGTAAAGGTTTTGGTTCCAAGCATCGTAGCTATCAATCCACTAGTCAATATGCCGTCTCTGCACATGTTGAATTCTGGTAAGATAAATCCTGCACTACTTCCTTCACCTCCTCCTTGTGAGTTGGTCTTTATCATTAAATCCACAACATTTGCTTCTCCAACTTTTGATCTTAGAGCTTTTCCTCCATGCATTTTAATAAATTTCTCAACAGAAACACTAGTATCTATGCTCAAAACGAAATGCTTGTATCCTATTTCAAGTGCTTTTGCAACGCCTAATCCGAGAGTTATATCCGGTGTCTGTTTCTTGCCATTTATTACAACTACTAGCCTATCTCCATCCAAATCAAAGGCAAATCCTATGTCACATCTTTTTGTTGCTAAACCTAATTCGGTAAGATTCTCAGAGGTCGGATCTGGACCACGTTTAGAAATTCCAGGGGTTCCATTAATTTTCTTTATCTTACAACCAAGCATTTCAAGCATTTTTGGTGCAACCTCAAATGCTGCCCCTCCACCAACATCTATTGCTACTTTTGGTGATATCTTTACTTTACCAATTAATCTAATAGCATCTGATATGTATCTGGAATTTGCTTGAAATTCAGAACCAATTTTTTCTTTTGAAAACTTGTTTTCCTTCGTAATGCATTCTAATTCTTTTTCATTTATGCCTCTTCCATCTATAATGAATTTGAGACCATTCCATTGCAGAGGGTTGTGAGATGAAGTGATTATTACACCACTGCCATACTTTCTGGATTCTCTAAAAGCAACTGGCGTCGGCGCGATTCCTAAATTATATACATCTAATCCTCTTTCCATCAAAGAAGCAATTGCAACTTCACTCAAAATTTTACTTGAGGGTCTTGTATCTTGAGCAACTACACATTTTTTTGATTTTACTAACAAGGAGAAATTCTGGCAAAATTTTATTATGTCACTTAGGTTGAGATCTTGACCAAAAATTCCTCTCACGCCAGAGATGGATACTTTCAATGAATCCAAAGCACAAAGGCTTTTTATAAACTCTGATGACATTGCGAACCATTGCCTCGATA
>CAZDTF010000200.1:0-2618 GCA_964508325.1 uncultured Nitrosopumilaceae archaeon
TTTTGTCTACCATTGTTTTGAGCATTCTGTTTTCTTCTTCAAGAAACATCTGCATCTGTGTTGGATCAGTTATTCTAATTTCTTCACTCATTTCTGTTTTTTCAATTTCAAGTGCAGAGTTTACTAGCGCTATTTTTGCTTTCTCAATTTTAGTTGGCATGCCACTGTGTACTACTTCTTTATCCAAAACAATTCCTTTGATAAGAGAAGTGTTTCTTATTGAACCACCAGCTTTCTTTTCAACCTTAATGTTATCCAAATCTACTTTGTAAGATTCTGCTTGTTTTTCCACTACCTGCAGAATAGCATCTACGACTAATTTTGAGAGCATATCGCTATCTTCTGATATTAATTTTGATTCCATACTCGTTTTTGATATTTTAAGAAGAATTTCCCTCTCGTTTGGATTTACAGTTTTTGCAAGTTCTGAAAGAAGAGAAAGCGCTTTTTCGGCTGCAGCTTGATATCCTTCAATTATTAAAGTAGCATGAACATCTTTATCTAAAAGTTCCTCGGCCTTTGCCAAAAGGGCTCCTCCAAATACAACTGACGATGTTGTTCCATCTCCTACTTCGTTGTCTACTGCTTTTGCAATTTCTACCATCATTTTTGCAGCTGGATGCTGGACATCGATTTCTTTCAGAATTGTAGCACCATCATTTGTAATTGTGACATCGCCAAGAGAATCCACAAGCATCTTATCCATGCCTCGTGGGCCAAGGCTTGTGCGTACCAGTTCTGCTACCAACTTCGCTGCAGCTATATTATTTTTTTGCGCATCCCTACCTTTTTGTTGAAGGGCACTTTCTTTTAACACTAAAACTGGACCTTGTGGAGTTTGTTGAATTGAAGCCAAAATTATTCCCTGCTTGTCGATAATTGGCTGCCCCTTTTAATACCTTATTGATTCAGGTTCTGTTACGTCTTAAGGTGATTCAAAATGTCAATGTATGTTCTATTTTTAATATCTACAATTCCACTGTACAGAATCCTTACTTCAGGTAAGGCAAGAAACGGTAAGAAAAGCGGAATCAGGTGTGGATTTTTAAACTTGCATCCAGCGTCAACAATTTTTGAATTCAGATTTGAAAATTCTAAAAGTGTATTTTCAAATGGTAGTTTGGATATCAGCCCAGCAATAGGAAGAGAATAGATTGCTAATATTTTTTGATTTTTTACTGCTATGATTCCTCCTTGTAATTCGGACAATTTGTTTGCTACAAAAGCCATGTCTTTTTCGTTAGAGCCAATAACAATCATGTCATTTTCATGAAAGCTTTGTGTAGAACCAAAAGCCCCAATTTCTGCACCAAAGTTTTTCAAGAACCCAACAGTAAATCTACCCGTTCCGTATGTCCTGTCAATTGCTGCAACCTTCCAGATATCCTTTTCAATAGATGGTATAATATTTCCATCCCTTGTTTGAAGATCCTCATAATCCTTTTTTGTTATTATTTCTGTGTCCAGTTTTATTACAAGTGATTTCACGGATTTTGCCAAACTTTTAATGACAAAGTCTTTTTCTATGAACCTTCGTCCAGTCTTTACAGTTTTTGTAATCCATTTTGGAATTTTAGTTACATTAAACTTTGTAACAATCTCTCCATGAGATACCACAAGTTTGCCACCAACAAATACCTTTTTTGGTTTAAGTTTATCAAGGTCATCAAAGACCAGAATATCTGCAATTTTACCTGGTGCAATTCCGCCGTAATCTCGCCCCATGTTATAATAGTCAAAACAATTTTTGGAAGCAATAGAAATTGCGTCTATTTTATCCATGCCAAGGGCAATTGATTTTCTTACACAATGATCAATTAGACCAAACTCTAGCAGATCTTTTGGGTTTACTCCATCTGAACAAAACATTAATCTATCAAGATATGTTTTATGTGATAAGACACTAGGTATAATTTTGTCCAAATCTCTTCTGATGGAACCTTCCCTCATCATTATCCACATGCCAAGTCGCAGTCTCTCCATAACTTGATCATAATCAACTGGTTCGTGGCAAGAAAGAATTCCTGATGAAATGTATGCATTTAGCTTTTTATCACTTGCACCAGCAGTGTGACCATTTATGACGCAGTCTTTTTCGATCATATTCTTCAAAGTTTGCATGGTTTTTGGATCTTTTGTTGTCACTTTTGTCCAAGAAAAGACTTCTCCAAGACCAAGTACATTTTTTAAATTTAATGCAGATTTTTCTTCAGCAGAACTCAAAGTCTTAGCATGACTAAATTTTCTGTCAACTGGTAAACCTCCTGGAATTACATGGAAAAGTCTGATCGGTAGGTTTTCACCAAGTCTGATAAATTCCTTGAATCCTTTGTAGCCACAGACACTTACCATATCTATTGGATCTGAAAATAATGATGTGGTACCGCACAAGAGAGCCTTTTTTGCAAATTCTGACGGTAAAACAAACTGATCTATGTGTATGTGTGGATCTGCAAATCCCGGCGTAACAAATCGTTCCTCCAAATCAATTACTACTGTTTTTTCCCCAATGGTGTGAGAAGCATTAGCTCCAACGTATGCAATCCTATCTTTTAGAATGGCTACATTGCTACCAGATATTATCTCTCTAGAATAGACATTAACGAGTTTACAATTCT
>CAZDTF010000201.1:0-2606 GCA_964508325.1 uncultured Nitrosopumilaceae archaeon
ATTTAAAACACGTCTTTGAAATTCATCACCCATATTTTCTGAAATTTTAGCAAATGCTTCTGCAAGTGTTACTGCCAAAACATCTACTTTTTTTTCTCCTCCACCTTTGTTTAAAACAGACGGAATTGTGAACTTGATATTTGCCATTTATCTCACCATTGCAGAAATTTTTGCGATATCTGCTTGCATTGTTTCAGGTTTTGACAGAATTTCCATTAAAACCTCAGTTGTCTTTAGCCCATTACCTGTAACATAACAAATTGTAGAGTCATTTTTGTCAATTTTTCTTTCTTCTACCATCTTTTTCAAAACAGCAACAGCTACTCCACCTGCAGGTTCTGTGAAAATTCCTTCTGTCCTTGCAAGCAACAGTATGGCTTCGAGAATTTCTCTGTTGGATGATTCTTCAGCATAACCATTGTACTGTTTTAGTCGTTTTAGCACATATCTTCCATCACCAGGATCTCCTATTGCCAAACTTTTTGCTATTGTATCTGGATTTTCTACAGGTATAACATCAGAATTATTTTTCTTAAAGGCATCAACAATTGGCGCACATCCCCGTGGCTGAGCTGCAATCATATGCATATTAGAAACCTTACCTAACAAAGAAAGAGATTCTAATTCTTCAAACCCTTTACATATTGCATTTAACATTGCACCACTTCCAACAGGCACCACTAGATTGTCTGGAACTTGCCAATCAAGTTGTTCTGCAACTTCAAATGCCAAAGTCTTTGATCCTTCTACATAATAGGAACGCATGTTTATGTTTACAATTCCAATTCCTTTACTGTCACCTATCTGTGCCGCAATTCTATTTGCATCGTCATATGTTCCATCAACTGCAATAAAGTTGGCACCATATGCTAGAGCTTGTGTAATTTTTGCATGTTCTATATCACTTGGTGCAAACACATAACATGGAAACCCACCTTTTGCGGCATGAGCTGCAGTTGCTGATGCAAGGTTTCCTGTTGACGCACAACCAACAGCAGAGAGACCAAATTCTTTTGCCTTTGATACAGCAATCCCAGCAGGTCTGTCTTTGAATGAAAATGTTGGGTTTACAGAATCATTTTTAATGTATAAATTATTCAAGCCAAGAGCTTCACCAAGTTTTTCTGCCTTTATCAAAGGCGTCATGCCTGGCCCTATACTAACAATGTTTGATTTTTCTGTTATAGGAAGCAGTTCAAAATATCTCCAGTACGTGTGCTCACGATTTGCAAATGTGGTTTTATTTACAGATGGAAAATCATAATGAACATCTAGTGGACCAAAACATTCATCACAAATGTACTTGAATGTGGGGGCATATTCTTTTTTACATTCTCTGCACTGTAATGATTTTATTGTAGTCAAGATAATTCTGACTTTATAAAATAGTAAATAAAACGTCCTAATATGAAGTTAAGTATTACTTAACTTATGAGCTTTATTTATTCAGTAAAATTTAATAGATTTTTGTCCATTAATAGTAAAAAGATGGTAGGAAAACAAACCCCAAATATTGAAAATAATCAATATTCATGATAATTTTAAATTTTTTACATTTTAACAAAATATTAATGAAGAGTCAGAAATGAAGGTAACAAATTGAAAAAGAAAACATCTGGACAAAAAATGAAAAAAACCGGGCCAATAATTGGATTAGTAGTTATAGCTGCAATAATAATTGGAGGCGTCTATTATTATAATCAGCAAAAAAATTCAGAAGAACTTCCACAGTGGCAAAATATATCTGGCCCATTTGCAATAAATAAATTTCAATACAAGATAGGAGAAAACATCTTCATGGTTGTAAATAATCTACGACCCATTGATGCAGGAAAAATAGTCATTGTGGATTCTAGAGGAGATACCTATGATTCCATACCATTTAATGGTACACTTAAAACAAGTTTTCATTATTTTTTCAAGCCCAATACACAAAATATGGGTGGATTGAATTTATGTAATCCAACAGATTTGGTAGGAAATTGGACTCTTATTTTTTCCGGCGTACAGTACAAACCAATTAAATTTCAAGTTATCAATGATTGGATTCCTGGAAGTCAGTCTGAAATTAAACCAATACCAAAAGATCTGTGTTCAGAATAAATTTTTTACATGCTATTGTGAAAACACACTCTATCACCGGTATGACAAGCAGGTCCCGCTGGTTCAACAAGATATATGATTGCATCTGAATCACAATCAACAAGAATTTCTTTTACTTTTTGGGTATTCCCAGATTCTTCTCCTTTCATCCATAACTTGTTCCTAGATCTGCTCCAAAACCAGGAATTTCCCGTTTTTTGTGTCAGTTCAAGTGATTCTTTGTTTGCATATGCAAGTGTGAGAACTTCTTTCGATTGGAAGTCTTGTACGATAACTGGAACGAGGCCATCCCCTTTTGCAAAATCAATTTCATTTATTGTTTTTTTCATAAGTATTTCATCTTTGATTTCCTTTCTTAATCTTTACTCATATTCTAACAGGAACGCCGTTTTCTTTTAGATACTCTTTAACTCTGTCTACCGAATGTGTCTTATAATGAAATATTGAAGCTGCTAATGCTGCATCAACTTTGGTTTGAAGAAAAACATCTAGCATGTGTATTG
>CAZDTF010000202.1:0-2595 GCA_964508325.1 uncultured Nitrosopumilaceae archaeon
TTGTTTAAAAAAATAATGTTTTTTAATGGTAATAGAGTGTTATAAACTTGGATTGCTCAAATATAACAATATACGTTTTTAAAGAATATTAAAATAATTTAATACTTTCTTGTATTTTTCATACTATGTTGAAAACTTTGTGGTATTAGTTGTACCACAAAGTTTATTTTTTTCATGAAGGAATTTTTTCTGTTACAGATAACCAAACAAACCATATCTCACTTTTCTTGAACTAGAACAATATGAAATAAATTTACATTACCTAGTTCACACTTTGATTATGTTAATTAGTGCAGAGGCCATTCTCAAAAAGCTTGACAATCCAAAATTGATTCTGGTTGATGCAAGATCATACAAGGATTATTCTGAAGGGCATTTACCTGGTGCGGTAAACTTGGACTTTTTTTATTATCATTGGTTTGATACCAGTGATGAGGGCATGCAAGCATTCAACATGCAAATGAGAAAACTTTTTTCTATTCTAGGAGTGACAAAAACAAAAACAGTCGTGTTTTATGATGATGTTTCTGGGATGAGTGCAGCAAGAGGGGTATGGCTTTTAAATTATTTTTCGTTCAAGAAAGCCTTCATGCTTGATGGAGGAATAAAAAAATGGAAGAGTCTTGGTTTACCTCTAGAAATTAAAACAAATGGATTCAAACCGACCAAATTCACTGGAAAAATTAACAAAAATGTATTTGCGGGTTTTGAATACATTAGAAAAAATCTAAACAAGATCAAACTTGTCGATGCAAGAGCTGCGGGAGAATTCAAAGGAACGGTAATCCGGGCTGCAAGAAAAGGACACATTCCAAATGCAATTAACATAGATTGGAACATTAACCTAGAAGAAGATGGCACAATGAAACCAAACGAGTCCCTTTCCAAGATTTACAAATTATCCAAAGATGATGAAATAGTAACATATTGTCAAGGAGGATATAGAGCCGCAAATTCATTCTTAGCTCTTAAAAAACTCGGATTCAAAAATGTCAAAGTATATGTTGGTTCTTGGGGAGAATGGGGAAATCGATTAGATCTTCCCGTGGACCATTAATTTCATATTAATTCTGTTTTGTCAAGATTGTAAATCCCGAGTAATGGAATCTAGAATTATCCAGAATCTAGATTGAATCTCTGATTAGAAAAAATCCTTTTTTAAAAAATAGATTTGTCATTATAAAAATTAGATTAATATAGCCTCTCCAAATGAGCCATACTTGATGATGCTGAAGAGGCGTTCAAAATTATCCTCTATTATAATAGTTGTAGGTTTGACGATCGCACTTTCTATATTCTTTACAACTCCAGCATTTGCGCAATCAGCAGCTACGAGTGCAGGTTTAACAAAGCCACTTTTAGCTATTGCTGCTGCAATTGCAATAGCTGGAGGTTTGATTGGTACTGGTAATGCACAACAAGGAATTGGTGCCGCTGGCATGGGTATAATTGCTGAGAAGCCAGAAAAATTTGGCCAGGTATTATTCTTCTTTGTCATTCCTGAAACACTATGGATCATAGGATTCGTACTAGGAATCATTCTGTTACTTGGCATACTTTAGTGGAATTCATAATGAGCATTGAGACCTTTCTCATTGAGATAGAGAGCAGGAAAAAAAAGGATCTCGCAAGACTTAACAAAGAACTAGATGAGAAAGGTACTGCTATACAAAACCAAAGAGATTCGCAAATCAAAGAAATACAGGAACGTTTTGCAAACGAAGCAAAATTAAAGTCAGAAAGGGAATTAGCAAGAATCATTGAATCAGCCAGATTACAAGCAAAAAAAATTTTATTTGATGCTATTAACGCAAACTTGGAATCTGCATTTGATATCATCAAACAAGAAATCAAGAATTATGCAAAATCATCACAGTACAAAAAAACATTAGAGACTATGATAAATACTTCAAAAAAAAAATTAGAGCAAAATATTATTGTTCATTGCCGTGAAGAGGACCGTACAGTTTTAAAAGAAATGGGAGTAACCATTGGTTCCACCATTCAAACTTTGGGTGGAATAATCGCAGAAAATAAGGCTGGAACAAGGGAAATAGATCTGACATTTGAAGAACTTTTAAGAACTCATGAAGATGAAGTAAAAAGTTTTCTTACGGAGAGAACATAATGGGAACCTCACAATATTCATCTTCTTTTGGAAGATTGCAAGCAATATCAATGAATTTTCTTACCAGAGATATGATGCAAAATCTACTAAAAGCAAAAGATGATGTTGAGATGGCAAAAATCCTAGAGTCAACATGGTATGGACCAGAGATTGTAAAAGCTGCATCTGTTTACCAACCCTCAGAAATTTTAGAAGTTGCTTTAAACCGATACCTTGTTCAAATCAATAAAATTGCATTAGATGCAACACCATTTAATGGAAAATCTGCAGTTAGAGCTTATTTATCAAAGTGGGATATCTACAATATTGAGTTGATACTTTCTTCAAAAAGTATGGGGAGAACAATTACTGAGACAGAATCATTCCTCGTCTCTAGCCGTAACGTACCAGCAGGAATTTCTGCAGGTAATATTACCCATGATGAGATGAAAACCATCCTCTCACAAACAGGTGTAGATGGTGTAGTA
>CAZDTF010000203.1:0-2580 GCA_964508325.1 uncultured Nitrosopumilaceae archaeon
GTCTTGGGTTTGCCATTGGAGGAAATTAATAAAGTGTACTTATATCTCTTATCTTGTGCAATTGCTTGTTGCGTATCATTCAGACCCAGCTGGGTTCAACTTGGCGCATCATATGTCTCAAAGTATGAAACAAGATGGCAAGATTTATCGCGGAAAAAATTATGATCTTGTAGTAATTCCAACACCTGCAATATTAGCCGACTGGCTTGAAGAAAAATACAGCTATGACGGCTTTGTGTTTTTATCAAAACATGCTTCTGAAACGGGTACACTAGCTCTTACATGCCATAGTACAGGAAATTTCTCAGAAGCGTTATTTGGTGGAAAACCAAGACAGGTTGCAATTCCTCATCCTCATTTACAAAAATCCTACATGCAAGCCTTATGGACAAAAAGAAATGATTTTGCAGAATTTGAAATCACAATAGAGGCAACACACCATGGTCCAACTGCATTAAATAAGCCAGCCTTGTTTATAGAAGTGGGAACAACAGAAAAGCAGTGGAATGACAAAACGCTTTGTGGTTCTGTAGCTAAAATTGTAGAAGATGTAATGTCAAATACGTCAAAAAACCACGATGTTGCAATATGTTTTGGAGGTACACACTATCCCAAAAAATTTACCAAGGAACTAATTGTAGGTCAATATGCGTTGGGTACTGTTATACCAAAACATGCTTTAGACTTTGTAGATGAAAAACTATTTTCTCACGTTTTAGAAAGAAACAAGGAAGCAAAAAGTGCTTTAGTAGATTGGAGCAGCTTGGGAAAAAATAAAAAGAAGATAGTTAATCTTATAAAAACAGCAAACTTGGAAATGATTAAAATTTGAAACTTGAAGAAAAAGTGTACAAAAAACTCCTTGAAGTGCCACAAGGAATGGTGACTACCTATGGGGAGCTTGCCAAGGCGGTAGGTCTTAACAACGGTCAAAGGGTGATCGGTAGAATAATGAACAAAAACCTATACCCTGTTATAGTTCCATGTCACCGAGTTATCCAATCTGATGGAAAGATTGGAGGATATGCATGGGGGGAAAAGATCAAGATCAACATGTTATCAAAAGAAGGTGTAAATTTTAAGAATGGAAAAATTATTGATCTAAAAATGATATACAGATTCTAACTGTGTTTTTTATGTGTCTCTTCAATCAAAGTTCGAAGATGTGCCACGTTTCTAATTTGATTTCCACCAGCTTGTCTATACAGCTTCCAATATTCTTTATTGTTAATCTCTTTTCTGCCTTTTGAAACATTGAGACGGTGTCGTAAGGCCTTTATCTTTCTTACATAGACTTGCTTTTTACCAATACGTGAACCCTTGGCTCCCTTCTTTGAACCTTGTTTTGTTCCACGTTTACGTCTTTGAGATTTCTTATAATATGACCTTCCTTTGGATGTGCCCTTTATTGGTTTGACTTCAATTATATTTGCAGTAAGCAGGCTACGAATATTATCTCGCGTAATTGCATCTGCAACATCATCCAGATATTCAGAATCAAACTTTATTCTGTTTGCCCCAACGCCTAAAATTCTTGCAACAAGGCGCCGTTTGGTCTTAAGATTTACTACCACTTGTTGACACCCTTGCGTTAAATATCTTAAAGTTTTTCTCTTTTGCTTTAGCAACTACTTCTAGTCGCTTCTTTTTTCCCACACTGTGGCCTAACCTTATGCCATCAGTTTTTGGATCAAGCTTTTCCAAGTCTTTTACATTATAAACTAAATTATCAGTATATCCAGATGGATGCAATCCTTTTGCAATATTTGGGCCACCATAACCAGCTTTGACAAGTGCAGGCCAACCCTTTTTCTGTTTTCTCTGATGGTTGTCAATTCCCTTTGGTTTTCTCCAATTTTCTGTTAATCTAAAGTATCTCCAGCTCTCTTCTCTGACAAAATCAGGCCTGTGTTGTGCTACTTTTTTTCTTTGCTCTAACAAATCCTTGTTAATTGCCATGCACAAGAACCTGCTTAAATTTTAAAATAAATACGTTTCTGGGGACGAAATGCATAATGAGAAGAGATAATAAGGAAATTAGAGGCGAATCGTTTTACCCAATGATCGAGGATCTAAAGACAACTGTCACTGGCAAATTTATCTCGCAATTAAAGGAGGAGGGAATTGCTACAAGTAACGTACACCGAAATTCGCAAGTAAAATCACTTGTTGATATTGTACTTGAAAAGAATGAGGGCATCCTTACATCTAATGGTTCGCTTTCGGTAAGAACAGGAAAATACACTGGTAGATCACCTGATGACCGATATATTGTAGATGATACTCAAACCCATAATAACGTAGACTGGGGTAAAGTAAATCACCCTTTTCCTGTGGATAAATTTGACATACTTTATGAGAAAATGAAAAAATACCTAGATGGAAAAGAAATCTTTGTCTTTGACGGGTTTGTTGGAGCAGATCCTGAAAATCGATTACCAATTAGAATCGTAAATGATCATGCTTGGCAGAATCTTTTTGTTAGGCAATTATTTATCAGACCCTCAGCGGCAGAGCTTGAATCACACAAACCAGAATTTACTTTACTTGCGTTAAATGATTTCAAAGCGATTCCGGAAG
>CAZDTF010000204.1:0-2571 GCA_964508325.1 uncultured Nitrosopumilaceae archaeon
AAAAAAACCAATTGGTCTTATTTTTTCTTTAAAGAAAAGTAATGCAAGAAGTACGGTAAACACTATCTCGGCATTTGAGAGTAGGGAGGTATCTGAGGCAGTAGTTTGGTGTAATCCTACAAAGTACAAATAAGGAGCTATTGCAGCACCACAAATCGCCACAGTTACCAATAATCCATAGTCTTTTTTTCGAAATTGTGTCTTTTCCCTTTTTGCCAAGGGGGTAAATGTGAGTGCAGCTATTAGATAAGCCATGGAAGAAAGCAACAAAATATCGACGTTGGATGTTATCGGTTTTGCGATTGTAGGAACTGAACCAAAAAGTGCTGACGCTAATAATACCGATACATAACCCAATATTACAGATCTGTTATTCTGTTTAAGTATGTCCATGATTGTATACGAACTTTTGTTTAAATAAATGTCATTGTTCAAAAAACAATTACTAGTGATTCTCCTATGCCAGAGGCTTGAATCTGATCTTCATTTTCTCTAGCTTCATTCTCTTTCTTTCTATTATTACATAATAGTTGATAATTTCAAGAATCTTTTCTTCTATTGTTAGATCATATCCATTAGATGTTTTTAAAAAATCAAGATAATCCTTTTCGCTTATCTTTATTCGAATTTCACGCAAGAAAAAGAATCCAATATTCATGGATAAAATTTGATCATTGTAAAATTAGCTAATCTAAGGTTAAGGGATGTAACAAGAACTTGACAGTGACAAAAACTTGTGGCATTGTGCGTTCTTTAAATAGTTATTTTGTAAACAACTTACCATTGAAGGCAGTTGTCATTAGAAGACATGGTGGTCCTGATGTTTTATCCTATGAAGAAGTAAATAATCCTGTACTAAAAAAAGGTCATGTAATTGTCAAAGTAGATTATTGCGCAGTAAATCACCTAGACATATGGGTTAGAAATGGAATTCCTGGAAGAAAAGTTTCATTCCCCCACATTTTGGGTTGTGATATTTGCGGTACTTTAGTAGATAATTCTGGAAGTTTCAAAAAAAATGAAAAAGTAGTAGCTTATCCTGCAGTAGAAAGTGGCGTTCAAAGAGTCTCATACTCAATTATTGGGGCATTTGGCAAATATCAAGGAGGATATGCGAAATTTATACAAGTTCCACAACAAAACGTAATCAGAAAACCGTCCTGGCTTTCAGATGAAGAAGCTTGCGCACTCAATGTATCTTATCTGACTGCATGGAATATGCTTGAGAGGTCAAATTGTAAAAAAAATGACATCGTGTTAATTTGGGGTGCAAATAGTGGAGTAGGTTCTGCTGCAATACTTTTAGCAAAAGCAAAGGGAATTCAAGTAATCACAGTTGCGTCTGACCTAAAAAAATTAAATCGTGCAAAAAAATTAGGCGCAGATAATATCATAGATAGAAGTAAATCAGATATCAGTAGCGAGGTTCTAAAATACACTAAAAATGAAGGCGTAGATACTGTGATAGATCATGTAGGTGCTAAGACATGGCCGGTTAGCCTTAATGTACTAAAAGTAGGTGGGAAGATGGTGGTGTGTGGAACCACAACTGGATCAGAGGCAACCATAAACATACGTGAATTTTATAGTAAGGAAGCACAAATTATTGGAGCTTATCTTGGATCAAAATCTCAGCTTGTTTCACTTCATAAATTTATGAAATTAAAAGGTATAAAGCCTATAATCGATAGTGTCTTTGAATTGAAAGATGCAAGACTAGCACATGAAAGAATGGAGCAAGGTAATCAGTTTGGCAAAATCGTTCTCAAGATTTAGCCAACAAAATGTCGACAATCACAATCTAAGACAAGACAAGTTTCTTGGGTTCTAATATGATCATCCATAGGATGCTTACATTTTATATTTTTGCAAGTCCTACGAGTCTTTTCTCTTTCCACTACTTTTTGAGCAATGGTGTTTGGTTTTTCTTTTTGAATATCTTTTTTATCAATGTAGTAGTGTACAACTCTATTGTAAAGTGCATTAGGATCAAATTTTTCGTCCAACATAATAATCACAAAAATTGAACGAATTCTACTACTGTTCCAACTTTAGCTTTGTCGGAAATTTCTTGGCTATTAATTGATCTCATGTAATAATATTATCTTCAAAATATTTTAATTTATTGGGAAAAATGCTAATTAGAATTACAAGTTGTATAAATTTCAAGAGAGTATTTCATGTTTTAATCAACTTTTATAGAAAAATTAGATTATTCTGACTTTTCCCTTAGTCGTAGAATATTCAAGGCAGAACCTGCCTTAAACCAATCAATTTGAAATTTATTGTAAGAATGTTTGAGCGAAATCTCTTCTTTTGTCCCATCAGCATGATTTAGGTAACATTTTACTGGTTTTCCAGGTTCCAAGTTGTTTATACCCACAATACTAATTTTATCAGATTCTCTTATTTTCTCATAATCATTTAGATTCTCAAAAGTTAAAGCAAGTATTCCCTGTTTTTTTAAATTAGTTTCATGTATGCGCGCAAAACTTTTTGCAATAACTGCAGCACATCCTAAATATCTAGGAGTCATGGCTGCATGTTCTCTACTACTTCCTTCTCCATAGT
>CAZDTF010000205.1:0-2552 GCA_964508325.1 uncultured Nitrosopumilaceae archaeon
TATTTGGACCTTCGGCGATTTCTGTTGATTCAATACATACCGTTTTGTAACTTGTAAGAATACAACAAACTACTGACTCAGTTTCCTCCCTACTCTCAAATGCCGAGATAGTGTTCACAGTACTTCTAGCATTACTGTTCTTTAAAGAAAAACTAAGACCCATTGGTTTTGTCTCAATAGGCCTGGTATTGTTTGGAGTTAGTATCATTACAACTAACTTTCAATTTTCAAGTTCACTATTACAGTTAAACACAGGACATTTTCTTATTCTTGTGGCAACCTTGTTGTGGTCTTTGGATAATAATCTAAGTAGAATTCTATCACGCAAGATAGATACCGCAAAGCTTGTACAACTAAAATCTGCCATAGGCGGTGCAATACTACTTGGTATGGCATTTTTGTTACATGTCAAACTGGAAATTAACCCAATACAGATACCGTACATTATACTAATTAGTGTTTTAGGATTTGGAGGATCACTTTACTTTTTCTTACAAAGCTTAAAGAGAATTGGCACTATCAGAACGATCACATTATTTTCTATGTCATCGGTATTTGGTCTTGTCTTTGCATTTGTGTTTTTACATGAGCAAATAAGCATTTTCCAAATAATTGCAATAGCAATAATGCTAAGTGGAATCTATTTGATAAACAGACAAGAGAGTATAAAGGAAAAACAAGAACATCAAAGTTTTGGTTTTTAAAACCGTTAACGTAATATCTAAAAATATTATTTTAGATTGTGCATGACTTGCAAATCTTTTGCAAATGGTGCTAGGTTAGTAGGAATCTGAATATTGATTGAATCCTTTAGGGACAAGCCTGCTTCTTTTTTCTTATTCCATACATTTGAATTAAATTCTAAAATTTCCTTTGTGAATATTGTCCAATCTTCATAATCTTCTTCCTTGACAAATCTTTCGTTGTGTATAGTTTTGTCAGAATAAATATTCTGCCATAAGTAATCCGTGATAAAAGGAGTGATTGGAGCAAGCAAGCGCAAAACTGTGGATAGTACCTTATGGAGTGTATATATTGCACCATCTCGTTCTTCTTCTGAAAAACCGGTTCCATATGCACGACCCTTTGTCATCTCTATGTAATGGGCTGCAAAGAGATTCCAGGTAAATTCTCTTATTGCAGTGGCAGGAATGAAAAAGTTGTATTCGCTATATCCTTTTTTACATTCGATTATGAGTTTATCAAGCTCAGAAAGAATCCAATTATCAGTGGTATCAGGTTTTCCTGATTTTAAAACTGTAAAACCAGAAAGAAATCTAGAAACGTTCCAAAGTTTGCTGAGAAATTTTTTTGTCGTTTCAATTTTTTGTTCTGAGCATCTAAAGTCATATCCTAGATTAATTTCACTTGCACTCCAGAATCTGAAAGTATCTGCTCCAAACTTTTGTATTATTGGTAATGGGTCCACAACATTTCCTTTGCTTTTGCTCATCTTTGTTCCATGCTCATCTACACCATATCCCATTATCCATGCTTCAGACCAAGGAGCTTTGCCAGTGAGTTGTTCACATCTTAATATGGTATAGTAGAGCCAAGTGCGAACAATGTCTTTTGATTGTGGTCTTAGGGTTGCAGGATATGTTTTTTTGAAAAACTCTTCATCTTTTTTATATTTTGAAATAAAAAGTGGCGAAACACTGGAATCCATCCATGTATCAAAAGTTCTATCTTCACCTATGAAATCACTTGAATCACATTTTGCGCATTTTGGCATTGGTGAAGGATCTTTCCACGGCTGATAGTATTTTCCAGGCTCTGGCACATTAGGCTCAGAACATTTTGCACAGTACCATATGGGAATCTCAGTACCATAGTATCTTCTTCTTGAAATTGGCCAGTCTATTGCGATAGAATCTAGCCAATTCATAAGAATTTGTTTATGCATAGGAGGATGAAAGATAATTTTTGAACCCATTTCTCTAATTTTTGGAACCGATTCCTTTTGTTTTAGGTAGTATTCCTCCATAGGTATTATCTCAATAGGGATTTTGCTTCTTTCAGAAACAGGAGTACGATGATTGATGTTGTCGATTTTTTCTACAAACCCTTGATTCTGCAAATCCTCAATTATTTTTTCTCTGGCTTGTTTTACTTTTAATCCTGCATATGGTCCTGCGACATCTGTCATTCTTCCATCCTTTCCAATTGCGACAATTTCTTGCAGCTTTAGTTCTCTAAAAAGCGCAACATCATTTTGGTCACCATAACTACAAACCATGACAGTTCCTGATCCGAATTCTTTTTCTGCAGATGGATGTGTTCTTATTTCAACTTCTCTATTAACTAAAGGAATTATGGCTTTTTTGCCCACCACGTTTGCATATCTTTCATCAGCAGGATTGACAATTATGGTTTGACAGGCACACAAAAGTTCTGGTCTAGTACTTGCAACTGGTATATCTTCATCAATATCTTTAATTTTAAATTTCATGTACACCAACTTTGTTGGAATTTCTAGGTAAGTTATTTCCGCATCTGCAATTGTGGTACCTGTAACCCAGTCAAAATTGGTTGGTCTATTTGCCAGATAT
>CAZDTF010000206.1:0-2544 GCA_964508325.1 uncultured Nitrosopumilaceae archaeon
CCCAAATAGGGTTTTGAATGTTTTAGGAAGAAGCTAGTATGAAATGTCTTTCAGTATCACAGCCTTATGCGGATCTCATAGTAAAAGGCGAAAAAACAATTGAACTTAGAACATGGAATACAAAATTCAGAGGAGAATTTCTTATTCATGCACCATCAAAAATAAAAAAGGAGGCGTGCAAGAAGCTAGAAATCGATGAAACCAAGCTTAGAACAGGAGTCATCATAGGTAAGGCTGAAATTTATGATGTGAAGATTTATGATTCAGTTTCAGAACTCAACATAGATTATAAAAAACATTTTGCGTCTGAGGAGTTCTTGCATCACAAATATGGATTTTTGTTAAGAAACCCAAAAAAACTTCGAATACCAATACCTTACAAAGGAAGTTTGGGATTTTTTAATGTCAGATTGAAATCAACAATAAAAGAGAACGATATAAAATCAGAACTATTTGATGAAGAACATAGATATCAATGGGTAGGTAGACACTAACAACTAACATCTAAAAAGTGTTATAAAACATTGTAAAAATAATAAATCATGTTAGAGTCTTACTTTTTCTATATTTGGGGTTGCGTTCCAGAAATTACAAAAAACTGCCAAGACATGACAAATGCATCAAGTACTTATCTTGGAATTGCGGGTGGGGCTATAATAGGTGCCATCGTAAGCTGGTGGATTTACAATCGACAAAAGAAAACTGCAGAAATTCAGGATTCAACACTAAAGAGAATAAAGGAATTAGATGAGAGTCATGATAGAATTTTAAAAAAATTGGAAGATTTTGATATACGCCATGGCATTACGTTGGATACTATAACAGAATTAATCAAAAAGATCGATGCGATTGTTGAAAAACAAGAAAAATCAAATAGTTCTATTCGATCAGATTCGTCTAAAATTACGAATGAATCTAAATAAAGTCAAGCAATATAGGTATTAAAAATTAATTCACTCAGGTTACCATAGAAATTGTATCTTTTAATCTCTTAAATTCTGATACTAGGGTTTTCTTTCTTGAGTTTTTCCCAATCAGCTAAAAAGTTCTTTAGTCCAACATCAGTTAGTGGATGCTTTAACATCTTGCCAAGTACATCTGGGGGCAATGTTACAACATCAGCACCAATTTTTGCAGCTTCAACAACATGGATTGGATGTCTAACACTTGCGACCAAAATTTGTGTATTATACTTGTAATTTTGGAATACCTCATGCATCTCTTTAATCAGATGCATCCCATCTTGACCATTGTCATCAAGTCTTCCTATAAATGGGCTGACATATTTTGCTCCGGATTTAGCAGCTAATATAGCTTGATTTACTGAAAATACCAATGTAACATTAACTGGAATTCCTTCACTTGTTAAAATCCTGCAAGCTTTTAGACCATCCGGAGTCATAGGACATTTAACAACTACATTGTTTCCATATTTTCGTAGCTTGTGTCCTTCATCAATCATTCCAGAAGTTTCGGTACTTACAACTTCCAAGCTAACGTCTCCTTTGATTATTCTTACAATTTCTTCCATTGTTTTTTGTGGATCACCACCTTCTTTTGCTAAAAGCGAAGGATTGGTTGTAATGCCGTCAACAAGACCCATTTCGTTGTACATTTTTATTGCAACAAGATTTGCGGTATCAAGGAATATCTTCATCTGGTTTTACTCCTGATATCTTTCACCGAATTAGCTATATTAATTGATGTAATACCATGTTTTTGTAGTAATAGTGGAACTTCATTATCTCGTGCTGATTCACCAAATTTATCCTGAACCCCAATTCGTCTCATTGGCACAGGATAGGTTTCTGTTACAACCTCCGATACAGCTGACCCAAATCCAGCCATCACATTATGTTCTTCACATGTTACAATTCCTCCTGTCTCACGGGCCGACTTTTCTATTAGTGATGAATCTATGGGTTTGATAGAAAACATATCCAAAACTCTACATGCAATACCTTCTTGTTTGAGAGAGTCTGCAGCCTCAAGAGCCATTTGAACAGTAATTCCACATGCTGCAATAGTACAATCAGAACCATCCCGCAATACAATTCCTTTTCCAATTTCAAATTCCTGTGATTCAGAGTGTATGAGCGGAGTCTTTGATCGTGCTAGCCTCATATAAAATGGACCATAAACTTGTGAAATAATCCAAATAAGTTTTGAAACCGCAACAGTATCAGATGGAATCAAAACCTTGACATTTGGAATTACTCTCATAATTGCCATATCCTCGATTTGTTGATGTGATCCTCCATCTGCTCCCACACTTAGACCACCATGTGAAACTACCATCTTCACATTTAATCCCTGTTTACCATTTCGTGATGGATATGCTATCGCATTTCGTATTTGATCTACACAACGACCAGGTAAAAATATTGCATAAGTACTAGCGAATGGAACTTTACCTTCATTTGCTAAGCCAGCTGCGATAGAAACAAGATTTGCTTCTGCTATACCTACATTAAAAAACCTGTTTGGAAATTTTTTTCCAAAAGGTCTTGTCTTTAATGAATCAGTAGTATCTGCACCTACTAC
>CAZDTF010000207.1:0-2508 GCA_964508325.1 uncultured Nitrosopumilaceae archaeon
AAATTTGGGAAGGAGTTTTGTAGCTACTCCGATAAGCTTACTGTACATTTCTTGTAAGTTTTTTCACATAGTCGTGCTCGGACTGACTGTCAGCTCAAAAACTATCTGACTTGAACCTAAACTGAAAGAACTAAATTAAATGGTGTTCATAACGAATTCAAATGGATAGCGAACCTACAACTGAGAGCATCTCAATTAGAATAAATAAAAAAACACTTGACAAACTAAGAACATATGCAAAGAACGACGGCACAAGTCTAAATTCTGAGATAAGTACGTTGCTAGCCTTTGATGTTGAATGGAATATGCCAGCAGCTAAATCTGGTTGGGTACCTGTACCCAAGGATATTTTGATAGCAATTATGGATAAATTAGATGAAAAAGAGATTGAAGGTATAGCAGCAAATACGGCCAAAAATGCTCTGAGGGATTTGGTTCTTGCCATGAGAGGTAGGTACACCGTCAAAAACACGTTGGACGTATTATCTAAGAGATCAAGAGCGGCAGGATTCCACTGCAACGAAGTAGAAGAAGATGACGAAATTCACTTTATAATGCAACATGGTATGGGAATGAAATGGTCGTTGTATTACAAGATTTTTTATGATTCGGCGCTGTATGACTTGGGCTGTAAAGCCAAATTTGCCATGACTGACAATACAATAACTTACACCATTAACAAGAGAGATTACAAATAGACTGCAATTTTAAAAACTATGATTGTATGGGCCCAGAGATGCACTTACTTGCAGCTAAAATAATACAAATGATTCATGTAATTTAATTACCTTCTTTGCATATTTTGTTTCATTCTGTAGAATCATAGACAACCTCCAAAAGGGGACCACCACACCCCGTCTAACTCTACAGAACTAATTTTATACTTTAATTATTCCTTGATGGACTAGAAACTTTATTGCACTAACAAACTCATCATCAGATATCTTGCCTTGTGCCCACCATCCGGCAATTCCCCTTACCCATCCTGGGATTGTATGGGAAGAGATTGCACCTAGTGCATCCGCTGGACCTGATATTGGAGTCAAGCTCTGTGATTTAGTTGGTAAAATGGTACTGGTATAATTCTCAACTTGATTTTGCATCACAATAGGTGGAACTTTGTTTCCAAAACAGTCCTTCAAAAAGCTAGTGTACTTGTCATGAGTTGACTTTAGCTGCAATGCCTCAGGAAGATTATAGAAATTTTCTTTTGCATATTGTACCCAAGTGCCGTTAAACTGTCCTGAAGATTGGTCTGCTTGGAACTGTTGGTATATTTTGTTTTTTAAATCTGTACCATGTTGCATTATTGTTGCAAGCTCTTGTCTTGCATGGGAAATGTCGTCCTGGCTACATGCGGTATTAGATGGAACGTTTGACCTCGTCATATGTCCTGCAACTCCACAGCTTCTCAGAATAGAATTATATTTTTGATAGTTTAATTTTATCTGGGAAAGATCAGAACTTGAAATCTTTTCATGTGAATATTGTTCAAATGTTCCATTGTATTGTCCTACGTTGTGTGCAGTTTGCCAGTCGGTATAATACCGAGTTCTAATATCTGCCATTTTCTTTTGAATATCCGCCAATCCCTGTTTTGCTACAGTAATCTCATCTTGTGAACAGGAAACACTTGTCTGATCTGACAAGGATGTTCCAGTAGAATTTGATTTGTTATCATTTACGTTGTCATCACTTGATTCTGCATTAACAAAACCAATTGTAGATAGAGAAATTACGAGCAAGAGAATTGGGACAGCAGTTAGTTTGGGATTCAAGTAATAAATTAAAATTTTTCCAGTACAAAAGGATTGAGCAGTAATGATCTTTACATACTTATTTTCATTCGGAGATTGCCACATTTGGAAAATAATAAATCATGAATTCAATTCATTAGATTCTAAAAAGCCACTTATAGAATCTTTTCTTTTAAGGAAATGGTTCTCGGCTGATTGTCAGTTCAAAAACTCTTTTTGAAAGCAAAAAGAAGAATAATTTTGACCAATCTAAAGTTATAGGACTTTTACTGCCAAAAAGCATGACAGAAGACGTTCCTGTAAAAAAGTCATTTATTCAAGAATTTATGGATTTTTTACAAAAGTTTTCAGTAATAGGACTTGCAATTGCGTTTGTTATAGGGCAAGCCGCTTCCAAGTTAATTAGTTCGTTTGTAAATGATATCATAACACCATTTATTGGATTGCTTACACCAAATGTCGGTGATCTCAACAAGGCTGGATTTACTGTTAACAATTCTACCTTTTCATATGGTGACCTTGTCTCCAATACTATAAACTTCTTGATTATTGCAATGATAATATTTCTAGCGTATAAACAGCTTTCAAAGTTTGGGTTGATGAAAGATCCAGTAAAAGGCTAGTGCCATACCATGACTTGAAACTTTGAATTCAAGTGAAATCATCTGATACTAAAATAAAAAATTGGAAAGTAACGCTATCACAACTAAGGGAGATTTTAGTAAGTTGATACACAAGCAAGATTAATCAT
>CAZDTF010000208.1:0-2504 GCA_964508325.1 uncultured Nitrosopumilaceae archaeon
TTTATATAATAAATAGCATCAGCTTCATTAAGCTCTTCAGGGTTAGATTCTGCACTATGTGGCCTAGTTCCAACTCCATGCCTGCAGTTTGCTACCAAAAAGCTTGGATACAACGGAGGAATCATGATAACTGCTTCTCATAACCCGCCAGAGTATAACGGTATCAAGGTTACTGCAAAAGATGGAATAGAAATATCACGAAAAGATGAATTGAAGATAGAAGAAATTTATTTTAAGAAAAGATGGAAAATTTCAAAGAATTTTGGAATAATGACGGACGAAACTAATGCTACTGATACATATCTTAGGGGAATTAAGATACAGGTAAATACAAAAAAAATTAGATCACAAAAGCCTAAGGTAGTATTGGATCTAGGCAATGGCGCTCAAGCCATAACCGCACCTAAGCTATGCAGGGAACTCGGTTGTCAATTTGTTATTATTAATGAGAAAATAGATGGCTCTTTTCCCGGAAGAGGTTCAGAGCCAACACCACAGAATTTAGACAAACTTTCCTCAACGGTTGTAAGAACAAAGGCAGATTTTGGGATAGCCTTTGATGGAGATGGCGACCGAAGTATTTTTTGTGATGAAAAAGGAAATATTCTAACCGGGGATAGGTCAGCCTTGCTTTTGTCAAAGTATATACTGGATAAATATCCAAACTCTAAAGTAGTAACCTCTGTCAACTCTACATCTGTAACTGAGAAAATTGCGGCCAGTTCAGGGTCAAAGGTAATAAGAACAAAGGTAGGCAGTGTAGAAGTTTCTCGTGAAATGGTATCAGTTGGCGCTATAATTGGTTTTGAAGAAAATGGCGGTTTTATGTACGGAAAACACAATCAAGTGCGAGATGGATGCATGGCAATGGCACTAGTTTTAGATTTGATATCGGGTACCAACAGAACTCTTTCAGAGGAAATGGATAATCTTCCTTTGTCATATACAACCAAAGGGAAAATAAAATGTTCGCAAAATGATTTCAAAAAAATAATTCGACTGTTACAGGGTGAGTCTTACAAAAAAGACTTTACTGATGGTATCAAAATCTTTCTTGACAAATCAAATTGGGTTATGGTTCGATTAAGTGGCACGGAGCCAATAGCACGAATCTATGTAGAGTCTGACTCTCAAATTGGTTTAGACGATATTTTTTGCAAATACATGTCCAAAATAAAGTCGGCAGTCGGCAGATAACACTTTTAAAACCAATTAAAAGCACACAAGGAATGGAAATGATCCCAATGGGTGATACATGTGGCTAAGGCTTATTACGTAAAGTTTCAGGTGCCCACTGACTTGGTTAGCCCAATTTATGAGGCTGTAAGAGTCGCACATCAAAGTGGTAAAGTAAAGAAAGGTACCAACGAAGTTACAAAAGCAATTGAGAGAGGAATTAGTAAACTGGTAATTATTGCAGAAGATGTAGAACCACCAGAGGTAGTTGCTCACCTTCCTATACTATGTGAGGAACACGGAATTCCATACGGATTTGTTCCAAGTAGACAGGAACTAGGCAAGTCTTTGGGAATTGATGTAACTTCTGCAGCTGCTGCCGTATTAGATTCAGGAGATGCTCAACATATAGTAGACCAAATTGTGGCATCGTTGTCGCAGATAAAAGGTGGTCAAGCTAGCAAATGAGTACTGAAGTTCCTACCTCTGCTGAAGTTATCCAAATAGTCGGAAGAACAGGAATTGCTGGAGAAGTTATACAAGTTAGAGTAAAAATATTAGATGGTAAAGATAGAGGTAGAATTCTAACAAGAAACGTAAAAGGCTCTGTTAGAATGTCAGACATACTCATATTAAGAGAAACCGAAAGAGAAGCGAGAAAAATTAAGTGATAAAAATTGAGTGTTCTTGTTAAGCCCTGTAGTTTTTGCAATAGACCTGTAGCAAAAGGTTCAGGTACTATGCTTGTAAAAAATGACGGTTCAGTATTTTGGTTCTGTTCATCAAAATGCAAGAAGAACATGCTAGTCCTAAAACGTGATCCAAGAAGATTAAAGTGGACTAACAAATACGTCAAGGGCGGAATAAAGGTTAAAAAATAAAATGGCTGAGCAGACGCTTTTCATAGTAAAGCCTGACGGTGTAGAAAGAAAGTTGGCAGGAGATATAATATCTAGATTTGAGCATAGGGGATTTAAAATATTAAAATTGAAAATGTTTACTTTTACAAAACAAATGGCTGAGGAATTCTATTCTGCTCACAATACGAAACCTTTCTTTGGAGAATTAGTCTCTTTTATCACATCCGGAAGTGTAGTTGCTGCGATAATTGAAGGAAATAATGCAATTGCAACAACAAGGGTCATGATAGGTTCAACCAAGTCATTTGATGCTGCACCTGGAACAATAAGAGGAGATTTTGGATTAGGGATTTCTGATAATATAATACACGCCTCTGACTCGAAGGAAAGTTTTGAAAAAGAAATAGCTGTGGTATTCAAGTGAAAGCGGTTGCAAATACGACAGCCTATAGTCGCAGTTCTAGGTCA
>CAZDTF010000209.1:0-2484 GCA_964508325.1 uncultured Nitrosopumilaceae archaeon
ACCTGAACCCATAAGATGAAAAGAAAATGAAAACTCTACGTCTTGTTAGAATTTGGGTTGGAGCAGCGGTTGCAATTTCCGTATTAGCAGTTATGATTCCTTCAAACGTATTAGCAACCGAAGCTTTTTGTGACCAGCACTTTGATCATGGTCCAACGTTGGGTGAAACAATTGGGCAAGTGCAATGTGAAAATCCCACAAGCCAGATTAATTACAATGGTGTAAAGCTAACAGTTACTAACATAATAAACAAAACAACATTTAGGATAGGAGAAAACATAACAGTGGTTCCAGAATTGACAAACAGCGGAAACCACAATGTTACAATTGGTTATTGTGGGCCGTTATTTGTGACGTTGACTATGGATCAATCTGGTAAGATAGTCTGGCCACAATATGCGTGGGCATGCCCACTCATTGGTCATGGTATTACATTACCACCCAATGTATCGACTCCTGGAGAAAGTTATGGTCAAATTATTGCGTTACATGCTCTTGGAAATTATACTATAAGATCGATAGCAAGTTTTGGTGATATGTCTAACCAAATAGTTCTCTGGTCCGAACCCATCCAGATTACGGTGTTACCCGAAAAATACATGCAAGACAAAACCTTGCCCATATTGATAACTCAGGTAGAGCTTGATAGCCCTCTTGCATTTTTTCCCGACAACCAGACCTGTAGTTCAGAATATGGTTTTGATGCACAACATAGTTGTTTGACTAGTTTGATTTCAGGAAAGAAAGTTCAATGTGCATATTTTCTTGGCAGTGGATCTTGTGAACCAATCCACCAATATACGGGTGGTACAAATCATGCATGCCTTGATTATAATGAGATTACAAGAACCCCTCAATGGTTTGACATGTATAACACACAAAACAAAACAATACAAATACAACTGTTTGATGTCAAAACGCTTCAAAATGCTAAACCATGGGGAGAAGAAAGTTACGTGCCCGTATCAATAACACTGGAGCCATATGAAAAATGCACATATGGGTTTGGACCTGTTAATGAACCATTGTCAATTGACAAGACAAACATGTCTTTTGCAGTGTCATATTCCTATGATGGAAAGAACTATACTGCAACTACACCACCAATGACAGACACATACAATGATAGCTCAACATGGCAATTTGATGGAAGTAAGTGGACTCTTGCTCAACAAAATGTTGTCAAAGTACCAGAATTTCCTTTTGCCACTCCAATTCTATTGGTTGGTATTGTATCTATGATGGCATTTTATAGGATGAGGTTTAGAAAATGAAAACTCTACAACTTTTAGTTTTCTAAAATCACTTTTGTTAAATGTCGAAATATGATGTTATTAATCATGCTTTAAACAGCTGGTATTGAACTAAAATCAAAATACCCATCGATGGTTTGGAAGTTATGATATACTAACTATCCATTTTAATATAGAATTGTACTAAAATTATTAAAATCTGAAAATGTTTCATAAGTATTTCATTTTGTGTTTGAATTGACTATATGTAATAGAAATTCCCATAATTATTAGACCACTTACAGCGAATCCTATGCTCACAAGCTGTATTACAAAGTCACGGTTCTGAAGAAAACTGATAAGAAAACTCGACGTCATTCCTGAAATGAATACTATAATACCAATGATCAACACTACGTAACTTCGTTTCATAGAATAATGGCATTGTATTGGTCTTAATGTCTTTGTAACAAATTATACTTCATATATCTTAGATTTGAGTCTGGTAAGACCCACTAAGGGATTTGAACAACTGGTTTAACACTTATTTCGAATCTTACCAGATTCGAACCAATACAATTCGTTAGCAATCCCTAAAAGCACCGCAAAATGAAAATCAGTTACGAATATTCTACATCCATCAATTATTGTTGGAATAGGAATAACATTGGTTGTTATTGGAAATTCTAATTTATCATTTGCACAGGACAAAATCAGCTTTGGCGGGCCTATTATCGAGATTCCAAACAGTCCACTAGAACAATTCAAATCAGGAATTTCTTTGGATGAAATTACATGCAAAGATGGTTTGTTTCTTGCCATTTCAAATGAGAAAAATCCACTGTGTCTTAAAGCTGGAACAATTTCAAAACTTGCCACAAGGGGATTTCTCTATGGCATTAATGCAAACGAAAATGAAATGAACTACACCACTGTACTGATACCGCCAGGCTCTGAGAACCAAGCTTCAAAGAACAGTTACAGTCCGGATATTGTCTATGTGGTAATTGGAGTAAACAATACTGTGAGATGGATAAGCCAAGCTGATGTAGGAAACACTATTGTTCCAGACCAACCCGTGGAACAATCTGGCAAATTCTTTGGTTCACCAGGAATAATCCTACCTGGCAAGTCGTACCAGTTTACATTTACACAGTCTGGAACATATCCATATCACACAGACCCCCATCCGTGGATGAAAGGTCAAGTAATTGTATCTCAAATATCAGAAAACACTACAAGATTAAATCCT
>CAZDTF010000210.1:0-2462 GCA_964508325.1 uncultured Nitrosopumilaceae archaeon
TGTCCCCGGTTATTAACCCTTTTTAAGTATATTTTATGTATGGCGATATTGAATTTCCTGCTGCATCTTTGTTTTGAGGTCCAATTACAGTAGACAAGCCCTTGTCATCTATTGATAAGGCAGAACCCAGACCAGTCCTGCTTCTCTCGGAATATTGTTCTAAAGTAAATGAGCGCTGCTCAGGACCAGAATCCTCAACTTTATCTTTTAAGACTAGACCACAAGAACCACACAAGATCTCCCCGCGAATACTATCAGTTACCAATGGACCATGGATGCCATCGTTATGAGTACAAGTTTTTGTAAATTTACTTGTCTCCTCATATACTAATGCTTGTTTGTTTGATTTAGAATCAACTATCATTTGTATAGTAACTATATACTAGTAACTATATAAACAGGCAAGTGAGTGCACAGAAAGCAGATTAACTTTTGGTAAGTCCGTCAAATGACTAATAAAAACGCCATTTATGGCTGAAAGTCATCTTCATCAGCAAAAACCATTGTCTGGGTTAACAAGTTGGGTAATTTTTTGTTTACTTGATTTACTGAATAATGATAATTCTTTTTTATAAGTGCGGATATGCTACTTAGTATGGAAACAGAATTAGAAGGTAATCCTAAAAAATTAAACCAAAAAATAATCGAGTGCGAAGCTTTTGAGATATGGAATACGTTAGGAAAAACTTGGGCTTTGTTGATTTTACGCAATTTGAGTACAAGAGATGCTACAAGATTTAATGAAATAAAAAAAATGATGCCTCAGATCAGCAACACTGTTCTGTCAGAGCGACTGCGAGAACTTGAACATGAAGGTCTTATAACAAAAAAAATCTATGCTCAAGTACCTATTCGAGTGGAATATAGCCTAACAAAACAGGCAAAAGAGCTTGAGAGCATTCTAGAGGATTTGGGTAGTTGGATTGCCAAATGGAAGAAAGAAAAATCCAAAAAGAGTTAAGAATTCAAAAAATTAGTTATTAATGGCGTACTTTTCAGGCAGATCAATAAGTATTAGTTCGGTTGGGTTTTCCGCCTTTATTGATATTACGCTTTCATTTTCGATTCTTGCTGCATCTCTGGTTTTCATAACATTATCTTCGTTAAGTGTTATCTGACCATTTATTGTAAACAGATATGCTTTGCGATCCTTCTTTAGTTTGTGTTGGATCTTGCTGCCTTGAGTCAATGTTGAGATATAAAATGTTGCATCCTGGTGTATATGCAATGCTTTTCCGTCATTGATATTTTCAGGCATTACTATTGGTAGAAGTTTATTTGTCATTTCGTCTTTTGTGAACTTTTGTTGTTCCCATGATGGTTCCAAACTTTTTTTGTTTGCAAATATCCACATCTGCAGCAGTCTTAGCGGTTTTTCATTTGAGTGGTTATATTCAGAATGAAATATTCCAGAGCCCGCAGTCATTCTTTGTACCTCGCCTGGATAAATTATGCCATTATTTCCTTTGTTATCTTGGTGTTTGAGCTCACCATCTATAACATAGGTAACAATTTCCATATCTCGATGTTGATGAAGATCAAAACCAGTTGCTGGCTTGATTATATCATCATTGAATACACGGAGTGGCCCAAAATTCATGTTATTAGGATCATAGTATTCTCCAAATGAGAAATGATGATATGTGCTAAGCCATTCTGTCTCGTTCTTGAAATGCGAATCTGATTTTACTATTTTGATCATATGTTACATTACACTATCGAGTACTTAAAATAGATAGTAATTACGTACTTAGTTAGTTCTACAGACTACACTAGGTAAGTCCAGACTTACCTAATCATGACAGATATAAATTCATGATTTCGAATTTTTGATGTTTGATTCTATTACGATTCATCTGCCATTTTGATTTAGTTTGGATCACGATTTACAATTTTACTTTAACACTTACATTATAACAATCCAATTAACACACCTAAATTATAATTATTTGAGAATTTCTGGCGGTTTTTCAAAGACTTGCTTGTAAGTCCGTGGTTTCCCATCCTTGAAAACCTCTTTTGCACAATATTGCATAGAAAAGGCCGCCATTTGATGAAGTATTGGTTTTAGGGCTTCACCCTTTTTTGTGATAGAATATTCAATTTTTACGGGTGTTCCAGGAAAAACGCTTCTTTCTATGATGCCATTTTTCTCCATTTCGCGTAATCTTGCAGAAAGCGTCTTTGGGTTGATTCCCTCAATAGAATCAAGAAACTGGTTAAATCTGTTCTCGCCAAGCTGTGTCATATTACGTAAAATGTGTACAGTGAATTTTTTCCCAATTATCTTAAACGTATTATCAATAGGGCACGTCTTCATGCTATCCATCAATACTTTGCATTCTTCATCTTTCAACTTACCACATCCTCACTTAGTAACTCTATTGCCACTTCCGGATTTATATACTTACCTTTGTATAGTAACTATAGAAAATAGAGGTGATACAGAATAGAAGTTAAAC
>CAZDTF010000211.1:0-2455 GCA_964508325.1 uncultured Nitrosopumilaceae archaeon
AGCATATCAATTGAAGATAGGGAAAAGATCAGAACATCGATGCGCAGATTGGTTGGCATGGAGATTGTTGACGAAGATGCATCAAATGTAAACGTTCATTTTTTATTGGATGCAACAACACTTAGTCCAGAAAAAATTCTAAAACGAATGAGTTCAATAGCACTTGGCATGTTTCGTGATACACTAAACACTATAACATCGAATGACAAGACAGTTTTGCAAACAATGCCAAATCGTGATGACGAAATAGACAGACAATATTTTTTGCTTGTAAGATTGATTCGAAGTACAATGGTTGACAAGAAACTTGCTAACGCATTAAATCTTGAAAACATCGACATCTTAGATTATAGAATTGCCGCAAACCTTCTTGAGGCCGCGGGGGATACAATAGTAGATCTTGCAAACTCACTTACAGGTCTTTCCTTAATACCAACTGATATCAAAAAGATCTACGATGTAGCAAAAGAAATAGAAAAAATGCATGAAAAGTCAATTGAAGCATTCATAAGTCATAATAGATCGCTTGCAATTGAAGCCATAGCACTGCACAAAAACTATCATAAGAAAATTTCAGATATTCGTTCCCTACTTGAGACAAAAAAACAGACGTCGATTGATCTTTTTGATATTGTATATTCTTTTGATAGAATCGCACGCTGTTGGAACGATATAGCTGACCTTGTAAAGCCAGTTTACACGTAATTTAAAACTACAAAAATTACGCTTAATGTGACAACGGATACTCTATTAACTTATTTTTTCTTGTTTGGGTTGATTCATTTGAAGATGTTCTCCCATCTTTTTTTACCATTTGCTGTATGAATCTATCAAATGTACCTTCATCAAATATCTGCCATCCCCATTTTTGAATATCCAGATCATATGACTTGTAATTTTCAATTATATCCCCAAACCAAGATCTGTACAGATCTTCTTCTTTTTTTGCCTGCTCATGATTGTTGAAAAATTTTAATTCAATCCAGTCTATGTCACCGTTTGTTCTGGCGGAGAAATCGCAAAATGGCGCTTCTGCCAGATATTTTTTCATCTCTTCTACCCTTTGAAGGAAATCTTTTGGCGATGTAAATTTTACTGTAATAAGACGAGGAAATGTCATGTTAACTTTTTGCAAGTCTACCATTGTAGTATATCCAAGAATGACTTTATTGCGTTCAAGTTTTGCCATTCTTTTTCCAACACCGCGCTCTGACATTTTAATTCCCTTGTCTGATAGACTCTTTACGATATTTCTAGCAGAGATTCTTCCATTTGCAATAAGTAGATTCAGAATCTCCCTGTCAAGCTCATCCATTATCACATAACTCTGAAATTGTAAGATACGCCTGCAAGTTCAAAACTTGAACTAAACTTGTCAAAAAGTTCAACAGCTGAACCAAAACGACACCAAAAGTTCGGCCGATCCTAAATATCTGGTTGTTCCCTACCTTGTCAGAAATAACATGACCGCACAACACATAGAAACAAAGCAAAACGGCACATCTACGACCCAAAAGAAAGTGGGCGTAGCTGGTTTGGCAATTCTGCCAATAGCCCTAGCCGTATACAGCAACAATGGAATCTCATTAAATGAGATTCCATCCATATTGACAAGCGGAGTATTTCCAATAGGATTTACTTTACTTTCATGGGGCCTTGCTGTAAAATTAGGGCTAAAACTGAGAAAGTAAGGACATCCTACTTTTTCTTTCTTTTTTTATTTCATTTACCAGCAAGTAAAAAGTTAATCATCAAAAACAAAATCAGAAACTTTGAACTGGAAAATTTTTCATCCATTATTTTGCAAGATGAAAAAATTTGCATATACAATGTTCTTTATGCACGTTACAAGCAAAACTTCCTGCATTGCCTATGTGATATATGAAATCATGTCCACACATGCACTTTAACCTGTATACTTGATCAATAGGACTTTTCATTCTGTCATAGCGAACATTTAGATAAATAAGAATAACGTATAATTTATCAGTAGAAATTATAAGCTACGGTTCTTTTAAAAATACATTAAAAGTATGAAACAAAGATATGATCAATTTATTTAACACCTCATAAAATACATGATGTTGAAATTTGATCGATTACTTGTTCTTATAGCTCTGTCTATGGTTATAATTGGAATTTGGGCTATCTCACCAAACCTTGCACAAGCAAAAACTCCAGTTCCAACAATCACACCAACAGGGCTGACTGCAACAGCAGTCTCGCCAACTCAGATCAACCTTTCGTGGAATGCACCAACACAGAACTATGGAAAAATAATCATAGGTTACAAAATAGAACAGATGCTACCTACCGGCGCTTTTTATACAATAATAGAAAATACGAACAGTCCAATTACCTCACATTCTTTAACTGGATTAAATACTAATACTAAGTACACTTACAGAGTTTCAGCAGTTTACTCTGATGATACCCACACAGATCCATCAAATGC
>CAZDTF010000212.1:0-2447 GCA_964508325.1 uncultured Nitrosopumilaceae archaeon
GAAGCCCTAATAACTTTTTGAGTAAAGATTTCTCGTACTGCAAGAATCATGTTTTGTTTTTCAAGCCTTTCTACAACAATTTTTGGATCTTGGTTTAGAATTGAAAAAGAGACTATGCTTGTTCTTTTCTCTGGTTCTTCAGGTCCATACAAAATTACACTTGGTATTCTTGATAGCTCTTCACGCATTAAGTTGGCAAGCTTGAGATTCTTTTTTCTAATATTTTCAAGACCTAAACGTAACAAATAGACAATGGA
The DNA here is from genome assembly GCA_964508325.1 of uncultured Nitrosopumilaceae archaeon. Lineage (GTDB taxonomy): Archaea > Thermoproteota > Nitrososphaeria > Nitrososphaerales > Nitrosopumilaceae > TA-20. The sequence continues at coordinate 258 of CAZDTF010000212.1, forward strand.
GGCCTCAAGACCAGCTATGCCTGCCCAATTACGAAATCCTGCTTGGAATTTAGCAGGCATTTCCTTGTAAGCAATTTTACCTTCATGAAATATAGCTGATTCTCCACCTACCTGAAGCGGTTCTAACATATTACCTGATTCTTTTTTACAAAAAAATATTCCAGTTCCCATCGGACCGCAAAGCCACTTGGAGCCATTAAAAGACATAAAATTACATTTGATTTTATTCACATTAACATCTTCAAGACAACCAACAGTTTGCGCTGTGTCTATAAAATATGGAATGTTATTTTCAGTTAGAATATCTCCGATTTGTTCTATGGGTAAAATTGCGCCCGTGTTAAAGAGAGCATGGCTTAATACCACAAGACCAGTGTTGTGATCAATTATTTTTTTTAACTCTTCAAGATCAAAATAACCAACATTATTTACTTTCAAACTCTTTACTTCGAATTTTCCAGCAAGGCGTACCCATGGATAATGATTTGCTGGGTGTTCATGACTTGAATCACGTATTATAATGTTTGATGTCTGTTTTAATTTCAGACCACTAGCAACCATGTTAACTCCATCGGTGGTACTTTGGGTAAAGATTACCTCCTCTGGTTTGCATTTTATTAAATATGAAATTGCCTTTCTTGCAAGAAAGAACCTTTCTGTGACGTAACTATCTGCTCTTTTTGAATCAGGCCCCATTTCATTATAACTTACAAGAAAATCCATCATTGCCTTTATACTAGAAATGGGCATTAACGAAGTTGATGCGTTGTTTAGATAGATTACATCTTTAAACGGAAAATCTTGGGAAACATCATAATCTAAATTCATTATTATATTACAACCTACTAGGGACAACGTTGTTTAAAAATCATGATAATACATCTGAGGTCGAAATTATTTTGGATTTACAAAACATACTTGTGCAAAACAAAATTAATTCGGTTTTATATTCAGATCCTTTCCTTAAGGCTGGCTTTGTTGCAAAACTTGTAGAGGATCTTAAAATGGATGTTTTGTACTTGGATCTTGATTTACTGTACAGCGGATATCTGATATCTGGGACGATTAAAACTCCTCAAAACCTTACTTTATTCCAACCTACATCTGAAATATTAAATGAGATGCTGACAAAAATCTTGGTAAATTTAAGCACCAAAAAATCTGTAGTAATTATTGATTCCCTCAATGGGCTTTTTAACATGCTAAACAAGAAAGAGGAAATTGGTAAACTCGTTATTTCTTATGTGATGTTACTGGCAAGTATAGCAAATAGTACTGACTCCTATGTTATCATTACTAGCATGGTTAGGTTCAAAAAAGAGGAAGGATGGATTCTTTCTCCTACTGGAAAACGTCTCATAGAGGCAAAAAATGGAGAAAAGATTCTACTTGAAAAAAATGATCAAGGAATAATTTTGAACTTTTTAGATAAGAATAAAAAATTTGTTATTCCTGCAGATTCAATTTCACTCTAGTCCAGTCTTTTTATGATGTGATATCCAAACTGAGTTTTTATAATATCTGAAACTTGGCCTTTTTCTAAGGAAAATGCGGCTTTTTCAAATTCGGGCACCATCATACCTCTACTAAAATATCCGAGATCGCCACCTCGTTTTTTTGAACCATCAATTGAATGCTTCTTAGCAAGGTTTGCAAAGCTTTCACCTTTTGCAATTTTTGTTTTTAATTCTTGAGCCAAGCTTAGCTTTTCAACTAGAATATGTGCACAATGAACTTTGTTTGTCATGATTTTAAAATAAAATTAAATTATAAAAAATAGTCGATCATCATAGATCTCATTCTAAATTTTTAGAATGATCTAATGAACACATAAAATTTTAACACTGTTATAAAATTCTCAAACGCCGTTATAACTCAGTTTTTTTGAGCAAGTTATATTAAGATCTGTTAGGAAATTAATACTGAATATGCCAGTTGGAATAATACCCGATATAGGCGAACAAATGTGTATAGGTTGTGCACTTTGCGTAGAGATATGCACATCACTAGGCCCAGACGTATTAAGAGTAAAACCAGTAGAGGGCTGGAAGAGAGGTAAAGCATTTGTCTTTTATCCAGAAAGATGCATCTCAGACGGTGCATGCATAGGAGTTTGCCCGACAAAGGCAATCTTTTGGATGAGACCAATGGACTTTACAGTAGGTCAACCAGTACCATTATACAGAAACT
>CAZDTF010000213.1:0-2445 GCA_964508325.1 uncultured Nitrosopumilaceae archaeon
GTTACTTCACGGTGACAGACTTTGCTAAATTCCTTGGATAGTCTGGATCTGTATCTTTTTCAAGAGCAGAATAGTATGCCAAGAGTTGAATTGGAATTATCTCAATTAGGGGGAATAAAGCTTCATTAATTGTTGGTATCTCTATCCAGTAATCGTATACATCGTGTGGTTTATCAGAGATTCCAATTATTTTTGCACCACGAGCTTTTATTTGATGAGCACTTGCTAAAGTATCTACATAGGTAGAATCATTGGGATTTATTATTATTACAAAGACGTTAGAATCCATTAGTGCCAAGGGTCCATGTTTTAATTCTCCACCTGGGAGTCCTTCTGCATGGATATAGGTAAGCTCTTTTAGTTTTAATGATGCTTCTGAAGCAATTGCATAATGAATTCCTCTACCAAGCACGTAGATATCTGAAATAGTTTTAAGTTTTCTTGCAACATCTTGAATCTTGGTATGGTCAGAAAGTATCTTTGATACACATAAAGAAACCTTCTCAAGGTCTAATCCAATACAACCTCCACATAATTTGTCGGCAATTTTGTACAGAATAGAAAGTTGTGATGTGAAACTCTTTGTGGCAGCGACACCGATTTCAGGTCCACAGTTCAAGCCAATAGAGATGGAGGACATTTGTACTAGCGATGATGTCATTATGTTAACAATAGAGACAATTTTTGCTCCTTCACTTTGGGCAATTTTTACAGCTTCTAAGACATCAGCACTCTCACCACTCTGAGAAAGTGCAATAAGAATTGATTGATGTTCAAAATTGTTAGGCGAATGTGCTACCTCGCTGGATAATATTGGTTCAATCTTTATTTTCGCATATTTTGAAAAAATGTGTTTTGCCACCAGAGCTGCATTGTAACTTGTACCACTACCTGTTAAGTAAAGATTCTTTGCAAGCTTTACAAATTCTGCAGTTAAATCAAGCTCCATCTTAGTGCTGTCTCCTGCTCTCAATATAGTATCAGGTTGTTCAGAAATCTCCTTGAGAGTAAAATGTGCATAATCTCCTTTATATGCATCAGCAAGTTCTTTTGAAACTTTAGTTATCTGGTGTTGTACGGGATTGCCCTCAAAGTCAAAGAATTGAATTCCGTTTGTATTAATGATGACAAACTCTCGGTTATCAGGATAAACCACTTCGTCTGTATGCTCTACAAATCCTAAAACATCACTTGAAATGAAATAACCATTTTTTCCAACTCCTATTATTAATGGTTCATGAAACCTTGCTGCTGCAAGTGTACCGTCTTCAAAGACTGCAACAAAAGCATAGTTTCCTTTTAATGCTGAGGCAGTTTGAATCATAGATTTTTTAACATCTCTTGTTTGATCAAAATTGTGTTGCAAAAGATTTGCTATTACTTCACTATCTGTTTCACTTTTAAAGGAATGTCCTTTTTGTTGCAAGTCTTTTTTTAATTCTGCAAAATTGTCAATTATGCCATTATGCACTATGGCAACCTCACCAGAACCTGATGGATGTGGGTGTGCATTTGTTTCTGTTACACCACCATGTGTTGCCCATCTCGTATGTCCTATGCCTACAGAACCCACGAGAGTATCGAGATTTACTGCCTTGTTTACTTCAGCAACTTTTCCGACACCTTTTCTTACAGTAATCTGTTTTCCTGAAATTGTGGCAACGCCAACGCTGTCATATCCTCTATATTCCATACGTTTTAGTCCTTTTACAAGGATGGGTGCGGCAGAACCGTCACCGAGATAACCAATAATTGAGCACATATTACTATCCTACTTTCTTTCCAAATAATAAATGTGTGTAAGTTATCTTTTATTCTTGTGGCTGTTCTGTGCTCGTAGCCTGAGCTTCTTGTTTTTTTGGTTGACCATAGCTTACCCCTGAAACTAAATGAATTTGGTTTTCTTCTTCTACCTTCACTATGTATGAAGGAACTGTGATTACCCTGTCTCCTATCATTACATGACCATGTGCAACTGCTTGTCTTGCTTGATACATACTTTTTATCAAACCTTTTTTCTGAACCATGGTCTGTAACCTCCGTGAAAGTAAATCAGTTACCTTCAAATTCAAAACGTCATCAAGTGTAGAATTTTCTCTTACAAATCCCACCCTAGCTAGTGATTTCATTAGGGTTGGTTCTTTTTTTTCTCTTATTTCTTGAGTTAACGCTAAAAGTGATCTGGCTTGTTTTCTTACCCTTGATAATTCTGTATGTGCTTTCCAGAGTTCTCTTTTATTTTTCAATCCAAAGGTTCCTAACACAAAAAGTTCCTCATTTAGTAAATCATAGTTTAGTGGACGTTTTGGTTTTCTCCAAATCTTACGTGGATTCTTAGGATCTCCCAATCAAATCACCTATTTCGTTGGTTTCTTCTCTGCCGGTTTTCCTGCCGGTTTTGTTTCTTTTTTTGGAGCTCCTTACCTTTTTGCTGCACCCTCTTCC
>CAZDTF010000214.1:0-2433 GCA_964508325.1 uncultured Nitrosopumilaceae archaeon
TCATCTTTCTTAAGCAATGACAGAGAAAGCTCATTGCTTATTCCGTCATTATTTTTGATGCATTAGCTCAGTTTTTGCCTCTATTAACCCTTTCCAATTAATTGAAAAAAATGGCGTAATTTTTTAAATTTGTATAGTATTCTAGTACCTGATGAATTATTTCGATCAGAATTTTTGTAATTTTTTGATCTGATACATACTTAAATGACTTTTTTATTATGCTAAACTATGAGTAGTGATTTACGATTAAAAAAATTAAGAGGTTCAGGCGGCTACATTATGGCAACAGTTACAGATGAACAGCAGAGGAAAGGAAACCTTGGTGGCCCAGATCTATTTTTGGCTCCAGTTGGTAGAATAGATGTAGATAAGATTTCAAGATATTTTTGCAATACCTGCGAAAAGGATTACGAAGGTAGTCCAAAGATTGATTATGAAACACCAAATGAGATGGTAGCAGATAACTTGGTCCTTTTGGAAAAGGGACAATATGTTTGTACTACGTGCGGTTCTGTACTTGCTGAGTATAGAAACTTTAGTAAACCAAATGAAGCTGCGGAAGTTGGATTAGCACAACCACAATCCATCCCAAGTCCAAATTTAGTTGAATCTTCCATTCCAACATATACACCCCAACAACAAGAAAGTTATCAGTCAACACTTGCTTCCTCAGGAGTTACTATTAATTCCATAAATGGGATAGCTGTTTATGATTCTGAAGCACGAAAAGTTGGTGTTGTAAAACAAATCGGGATTCAGACAGGACAACCTGGAGTGGTCCTAATAGTTACAAAAAATGATGGAAACGATGTAGCAATTAAATGGGATGAAATAAAAAAAATTGGAGAAATCGTTTTATTAGGTAGTACAGAGTCCAGCATGAAATGTATTACATGTGGATATGTGAACAATCCTGACTCAAAATTTTGTGAAAGTTGTGGTAAAAAGATAAAATAGAATGTACTATGTTAAGCAAGATTTATCTTACTAACTTAAAGGACAAAATGTGATTGAAAAAACGTTCTGGATCTAAATCAATCGTAAAGGACATAATAATAGTTGTAATAGGTATTGCTATAATATGGGTTGGTTTGCGTGTTGCTTTTGGAACAGAAAATCCATTTTATGTTGTTTCAAGTGGAAGCATGGTACCCAATCTGAATGTTTTTGATGTCATTGTTGTACAAGGCAATGTCCCATTCGAGCATCTTAAAGTGGGTGACATCATAGTTTTCAATAGACCTAATGGTCATGACAGAGTTATCGTACATAGAGTAGCTGAGTTCCTAAATGAGAACCCTCTTGTTATTAGAACAAAGGGAGATGCTAATCCAGGCTCTATCCCAGGAACAGATTTCCCAATAACTAAACAAGATTACATAGGTAAAGTAGAATATGTACTCCCACAGATTGGATATGTTACAAGAATACTCACTCCTCCAATAAATTACATCATAATTGCAGTAATTATTGGAATAATGCTTGTAAAACAATTTGGGAAAAATAAATCCGAATCAAAAAATAGTTCTGACAAATCATTTGAAGAAAATTCTGACAAGCTAAATTCTATGGACTCGGGGTTGGATAAAATTCCCGATGGTGAATATACAGAAACGAATGTAGGGAATAAAGATTCAAAAGAATCTGAATCAAAAAATAGTTCTGACAAATCATTTGAAGAAAATTCTGACAAGCTAAATTCTATGGACTCGGGGTTGGATAAAATTCCCGATGGTGAATATACAGAAACGAATGTAGGGAATAAAGATTCAAAAGAATCTGAATCAAAAAATAGTTAATTGTGTCAGAAACTGTTGTTAAAGAATTTAGTTGTGAGTTTTACTTATTTTAAATACTCGTTCAAAGTAATCTGCTTGTTCTGAAGTAAGTTCAGCGGTATCTTCTTTTACACTAGCTAGTTTTTTGGCAAGTTTTTTCTTTACCGACTGCAATCAGTACGAACAATAATTATTGGATCTGGGGGCCGGGAGACTATAACGGTGAAGTGTTATTGATGTTGGGTGGAAGCAAGGAGCGAAAACAACAGCTGTTTGAAGATGTGCAAGAAGCAGCAACGATCCATTGTGGGTACTGCATGCCTTACGAAAATAACAAGATCATTTTTGTGTGCCGGCATTTGAAGATCCCGGTTCAACGGGCGTGGAAAGGCTGGAAACACTTCGATTGAGGAATGCCGACGTGAACGTCGGCGGCTCCTAATGCCGGCCTGAAGGCCAGCGCTCTCTCGTCACTCCATAACCGGGCCGCCTCATCCCAAGGGATGGGATAATACGATTCGTACCTAATCTATAATGTGGGAACCACATTACAAAGGGGATTCGCCATGAAGAGAGTTTTGTCCTGGATACTAGTCGCATGCATCATTGTTTTTTCCGGAATCGCTTTTTCCGCGAAGGCAACCAAGCCACCGGC
>CAZDTF010000215.1:0-2419 GCA_964508325.1 uncultured Nitrosopumilaceae archaeon
AATTAATTTAAAAAAAATAAAAAAATTGACATGCTTGGGCGATAATGTTAAATTTTTAATCCTCGCTCATCAAAAGTTTTGATGGTTTGAATGGCATTTGAAATTTTGAATGCATCTTGTTGTACTGCATTACATCCTGCTTCTCTCATGTGGTAGCCTGATATCGAAATAGGATACCATTGTTGAACTTTTTTTGAGCAATATTCTATCATGTCACCAATCAATCTTATGGATGGCCTTGGAGGATAGATGTAGGTATTTCTTGCAATGTATTCCTTGAGAATATCGTTTTGCGTTGTTCCTCTCAAAGCAGAACTTGCAACACCTTGTGATTCTCCTGTTGCAATATATAATGAAAGTAAAGTTGAGGCAGTTGCATTGATTGTCATAGATGTGCTTACTTTGTCAAGTGGTATCCCGCCAAAGCATGTCATCATATCTTTTAGTGAGGTTATAGAAACACCAACTTTACCAATCTCTCCTTCTGCATGAGAATCATCTGCATCATAACCAATTTGGGTAGGAAGATCAAAAGCCATGCTAAGCCCAGTCTGACCGCGTTCAAGCAAATACTTGAATCTTTGATTTGTCTGGTCAGCAGAACCAAATCCAGTATACTGTCTCATGGTCCACAGTCTGTCGCGATACATTCCTTTGTGAATTCCTCTTGTGAATGGGAATTTTCCTGGTTGCTCATTCTTGCTTTTTGGTTTTACTTTAGAATCATAAATGCCCTTTACTGGAATGTTAGAATCTGTTTTTATTTTTGATGATTCAGATTTTTCTTTTTTCATAAAATCACTTGAAAAGTTTTGAAATCTTGTCTGCAGCTTCGTATGGATCTAATGTCTTTGATTGTACTTTTTTCAGATATTTAGCATAAGCACTACTTGAATCAAGCATTGTGCTAACTTTATTTTTAACATTATTTAAAACAATATCCTTTAGTTCAGTTTCAAGTCTTGATTGCTCATATGTTTTTTTTGTCTTTTTCTTAGTTATTATCAACTCTTTGAGTTTTTTTGCAAATTCTGATATTCCTTTATTTGATTTTGCTGAAGTCAGTAATATGGTGGGGTTTTTTTCTGTCATGCCAATAAAATCCCTAACTGCATTAAACAACTGATTTGAGCCTGCCAGGTCACTTTTGTTTATCAGGTAAATGTCTCCTATTTCAGTCAAGCCTGCCTTTATTGTCTGTATACTGTCACCGGTGTTTGGATTAAAGACTACAACTGTAATGTCCACAATTTTTGAGATATCAACTTCGGTTTGGCCTGCACCAACACTTTCAATTATTATTACGTCATAGCCAGCATACTCCAATACTCTTATGCTGTTTCTCAGCGATAACGATATGGCTCCGGTAGCACCTCTTGACGCCATACTTCTGATATAAGTTCCAGAATCAGTTGATTCTGCCATGCGAACTCTATCGCCAAGTATTGCACCACCGGTTATGTGACTAGTTGGATCTATTGCAAGTACTGCAGTTTTGTAACCAAGTTTTTTGAGTTCAAGGACAGTTCTGTCTATCAGAGTACTTTTGCCCGCACCTGCTGGACCTGTTATTCCTATGGTAATGGATTTGCCAGAATTTTTGAAGATTTTTTTTATTAATTGTTGTGCAGCCTTGTCATCATTTTCAATAATTGAAATTGCTCTGGCTATGGCCCGGCGTTTGCCATTTTTTAATTCTGATACAATATCCATCTAGAACAGAGTACGGGTTGTAACCACAATAAAATCTTCTTGTTTAAGGTTTCCGTGAAGTTTATCTTCTCAGGTTCCAATAAAACTTACTTGACTTTAGACGACGAATTTAGAAAATTGATGAAAGAAACAATACAATCTGAATTAGAAGCCATAAGTAAATATCCAAAAGATCCCGCTTCCAAGAGATATTGGGAGTATGACAGCCAATTTGATTTTGAGTATGGGTGGCATATAGGATATCTTGAAGCCATGTTTTTTACCTCATTTTTACAAATGCACAAAAAAGTACCAGACAGAAACGAAGAGATGGAAATTAAACAAACTATTGCAGCTCATTCAAGAGAAATTAAAAAACTATTATCTAAAAGAAAAACTCTAAGATAATAATGATACAATGCTAGGAGTCTATTTTTCATCAAATAAAGATTTTAAAACCCAGACGTGCCCTAAAAATTATGGCACAAAAGACTGCTACTAGAAGAATTAGAATTCTTGTTGCCAAATTAGGGCTTGATGGTCATGATAGAGGTGCTTTAGTTTTGTGTCGTGCTTTTAGAGATGCGGGAATGGAAGTCATCTATTCGGGTCTTTTTGCGACTCCTGAAAGGATTGCCAAGATTGTTGAAGATGAAGACGTTGATGTAGTAGCCCTGAGTCTTTTAAATGGTGCACATCTTACTTTATTTCCAAGAGTAGTCAAAGC